>VFKH01000044.1 GCA_009885615.1 Parachlamydiales bacterium | reverse complement strand
TAAGTCTACTTTGGCTAAAATCTAATGGTTTTGGTTTCATGATTTTGTAAGGAATTTAAGGGTTAGGCTCTACATTCTTGCAAATTATACTCTGTAAAAACCTCTAAAATCAAGCTCTCAATTACATAGGGGGGTCAGGGACGACTATATAAGGACTCGCTCGCAAGTGCTTTATTACCGCTAGCCTCATACTGCCTTTTGCAGCTCATTCGAGCAGACTCTTGCTTTATAGGGACTTTGGCATCCCACTTAAAGCCAGCAGACCACTGAAGTTATGCGCTATGCGAGGTCTCTATACAGACGCTCTAATCCCCACTTTTTTAGTTGGTCGCAAGTCTATTCTTGGCAATATAATCCTTAGAAAGGGTATACAATCCCCTAAATGCCCTTTTTTATTTTTATACTTACCTACCTAGTCATAAGCTGTAATCCCGTAAAAGAGCCCCCTTTAGTTCCTTTATCGCCCTGTGTTTCTTGCGTTAGACCATTACCACCTCCTAAAAGTTCTTGCCCTATTTATCCCATTAAAGATCAGGCATCGTCTCTTTCCGAGCTAGTAGATATTAGTTTACATAACCATCCTCTTACAAGAGAGGCCTGGAGCCAGGCAAGAGCTGCCTCCGCAGCTGTAACAATTTCCGAATCAGTATATTATCCAAATATTGATTTAGACCTTCCAGTGAGCCAGCAGGACTTTCAAAAGTTAGGAAATTTTTCAGTAGCACCCGTAATTGGCCAGACTACCTTTTATAGTGCTATTTTAAACTTAAAGTACATTCTTTGGGACTTCGGGGGGGGGCGTGAAAGCGGCGTCATGAGTGCTAAAGAGGCCCTGTGCGCCTCAGCATGGAACTACAGCTGGACGATTCAAAGCGTTATGATTAATGTAGTGAGAGCTTATTGGGATACGATAGAAGCTAAATCAGATCTAGAGGCTAAAACCTCAGACCTCAAAGATGCTAAAACGCTTTTGGATGTCTCTATAGCCAAAAAAAGAGCAGGGCTAGCAACCTATGTGGATGTAGCTCAAGCACAAGCAAACTTTTTTAAAGCGGAATTAAACCTTGTCTCAAGTCAGGGATCGTTTGAAAATAGTCAGGCGGCCCTTGCAGTAAGTATGGGCTTATCACCCAATACACCTATACCCCTTACTAAGCCTCATGTCATAGAACCAGGAGCCTTGAGTGTTGATTTAGACAGACTCCTTACCCGTACTAGATGTTGTCGCGCAGATCTTATATCTCTAAAAGCTGCACTAAAGGCCCAGGCTTATAATATTGACGTGCAGAAATCAGCTTTGTATCCCTCTTTGAATTTCAGATCTATTTTAGGTAGACTCTGGCAGCAGGGGAGGGGTGGTGGTTCGGGAGTTGATACTAGCTGGACCATGGATCTGAATTTCCCACTTTTTTCAGGTTTTAGTACGCTTGGTTCCATCAAACAAGCAGAAGCTCAACTTGATAAGCTTGCTGCCAATTACCAATATCAGGAGCTAACAGCACTTCTAAATGTTAATAATAGCTATACATCGACCGTAACATCGTTAGAAAGCTTTAAATATTCCAAAGAATACCTTATATATGCTGGGGATTCCTTTTCTGCTAATTTGGCGGGCTATAAAAATGGTACAAAATCAATAGTGGATGTTATATCTGCAGAAACAACCCTTAGTGATGCGCGCTCACAACTCGTTAATTCCGAAACAACTTATTATAGATCGCTAGCTAATCTCGCCTACACAAGTGGGTTACTAGCAAGTCAAGAGGTGGCCAATTGAAAGCGGTTAATATCATATTTTCTCTTCTTATTATCCTAAGTTTTACTAGCTGTAAGAAAGCTCAAGAAGCTCCTAAAGAAGTTTCTTTTCCTATTAAGATGGCTAAAGCTGGAATCAGAGATGTTCCGGTTATCTTAAATTCTTTTGGGACATTATCACCGCCCAATACAATTGATATTAAAGCCCAGGTTTCAGGAGAGATTGTTAATGTACCCTTTAAAGAAGGTGCATTTGTGAACAAAGGCGATCTTCTGATATCCATTGACCCCTCTCCTTATCTAGCCAATCTACAACAGAACCGAGCAGGAGTTTTACAAGCACAAGCACAAGCTACTTATGCTAAAGAGAGCTATGAGAGCTATAAACAACTGCGTGAACAAGACTTTATTTCTGTTATAGATCTAGCTAATTATCTTCAAAACAGCCAAGTGGCTGATGCTTCTGTTCTTTCTAGTATAGCAACTCTTCAAAACAGTAAAATTAATTTAGGCTATACACAAATTACAGCACCAATTAGCGGCTTTATAGGCTTTATGGGTTACCAAAAAGGTAATATTGCTAATATAAATGATACTCTTGTAACTCTTGTTCAGGTACAGCCTCTCTATCTCCTCTTTAGTTTATCCGAGCAGGATTTATGGAGTCTTAGGGAGTCCCTAAAGACCGGGCCTGTAGCTATTTCTGGATCTTTTCTTAATAAAGAAAGGCTCCCTATTGAGGGATCTTTATTTGCTCTTGACAATAGTGTTGATATAAAGACGGGTACTATTTCAATTAAAGCCTCATTCCCCAATGAAAGCTTAGAAGCTTGGCCAGGCGAATTTATAAAAATTAAACTTTTTGTAAAAACATTACCATCCGTAGTTGTTATTGATAAAGCTGCTCTACAATATGGGCAAAAAGGCCCTTTTATTTATGTTGTCAATAAAACGATGCATGTCACTATAAGAAATGTAACACTGGGTCCTACAATTGGAGAAAGTGTTGCAATTCTAGAGGGTCTGAAAGCAGATGAAGATGTAGTTATAGAGGGGCATTTCAATCTTTATCCCGAAGCAAAAGTGTATTTGGCCATATGAACTTATCAGCCCCTTTTATTAAACGACCTGTCATGACCATATTAGTTATGGTCGGATTTATTTTTTTTGGAATAATAGCTTTTAAGAATTTACCTGTAAGTGACATCCCATCTATTGAATATCCAACACTTGTAGTGAGCGGGGGCTTGCCCGGTGGGAGTCCTGAGTTTATAGCTAATTCTCTGACATCTCCTTTAGAGAGAGCATTCCTTAATGTAGAGGGAGTCGAATTTATGAGCTCTTCTAGCACATATGGGAGTTCTACAATTATTTTACAATTTAATTTAGATACAGATATAAACGCTGCTGCAGCAGATGTTAATGCTCAAATTACGGCAACATTATCACAGCTGCCTCAACAGATGCCTGCATCCCCAACCTATAAAAAAGTAAATCCGGCAGCTTCTCCTATCCTTTATATAAGCGTAGGTTCTTATGTAACACCTCGAGAAGAGCTGCATGTTTGGGCTCAGAACTATTTAAGTGAGAGGATAGCCCTTATTAAGGGCGTTGCTACAGTCCAAGTTTATGGTTCTCCTTATTCTCCGCGTGTAAAAGTAGATCCTCAATTAATTTCCACTAAAGGACTTGACCTTTCTGATATTGCCCGGGTTATTCAAGTAAGTAATGTCAATATCCCCGTGGGTGGAATGGATGGTATCAGCCGGTATTATCTCTTTAATGTTGATGGTCAGATTATGAATGCTGATGGTTATAAATCGCTTGTATACAATACAAATAATGGAGCATATGGAATAATTAATAATATTAGTAATACAGTTAACTCCACGCAAAATGATAAAGAGGTAAATTATTTACTTAAAAAGGGTGCTCCTCCCAAACAGAATGTGGTCCTAGCTATTAGAAATATCCCTGGGAGCAACACCTTAGAAGTTTGTCAAGCTATTAAAAAAGCTCTACCGGAATTAAAGCTGCAAATTCCAAAAAATATAGATATAGAGATTCTCTTTGATCGAAGCATTTTTATTGAAGACGCCATCGATGATATAAACTTTACTCTTATATTTTCTATTTTTCTAGTTATTATTATTGTATTTATCTATATAGGAAGCATTAGGGATGCAATAATACCCAGTATTGTTATACCCGTTAGTATTATTACTACATTTGGAGTAATGTACCTACTTGATTTTAGCATAGATATACTTTCTTTACTGGGGTTAGTACTTGCCAATGGCTTTGTTGTAGATGATGCAATTGTTGTTATGGAAAACATTACCCGTTATATCGGATTTGGAAAAAAGCCCTTTGAAGCTGCCTTAGAAGGTTCTAAACAAATAAGCATAACAGTCTTTACGATGACCCTTAGCTTAATTGCTGCCTTTATCCCGGTCATCTTTTTGCAAGGCTTACTCGGGCGTAGTTTTTACGAATTTGCTATGACAATGACTATAGCTGTCATTGTTTCGGGGGTTGTCTCTCTTACTCTTACACCTATGCTAGCTGCATACATACCCTCTAAAGCCGGAGCTAAAAATAAATTAAACGACTTTGCTGAAGGGCTAAATAAAAGAATGATAGGAGTTTATCAGCCCTTACTAAAAAAAGTATTTAACTGGCCTAAAACGACTCTTTTCGTTCTAATGGGCATGCTTCTGATTACTGGTATCATCTTGGATCTTATACCTAAAACTCTCGATTTAAAGGATGATCTTGGTCTTATAATAGCAGCTACTCAGACAAGCCAGACTTTTTCTTCAGACAAAACAACCGCCTACCAGCTGAATCTTCTCCCTCTTTTTTTAAGCGATTCGGGTGTTGAGGCTCTTACATCTATTACGGGACTAACCAATAGCAGTGGAATAATCGTTGTAGGCTTAAAAGATATTTCAAAAAGAGCCCCTATAGGGGATATTATTCATAGATTGCAGACTAAACTTAGAGCTCAGCCAGGCATTAACACATATCTACGTGCTCTTCCTCTTTTAAATCTAGATAGTGGGGCTGGCGGCAGTGGTGATTACCAGTATGCCTTCACAAGCCTAGATCCTGAGGTGCTCTATGAGGGGGCAGAAAAAATGACACAGGCCCTTAAAGCAACTCCAGGATTTGTAGGTGTCAATAATGATATGCTTAGAAACGTCCCTCAGGTGAGCATGCATCTTTTACGAGAAAGGGCGAGCCTTCTTAATATTTCCACACAAGCAATTGAGAATGCCCTGCAATATGGGTATGCGATGGCACAGGTATCTCTTGTTAACGGCCCTACTGATCAATTTTATGTAACACTAGAAACAGAAGAGAGTTTTCAAAATGACCCCTCATCTTTAAACCAGATAATGGTTAAATCAGCAGATAATAAGCTCTCTTATCTAAAAGACTTAGTGGAGATTACTACGGGAGCCGCCGCCGCATCTGTGAATCATATCAATCAGCTAGCCTCCGTTACCTTTAGTTTCAGCTTGTCACCTACCATTGCCCTAAGCGAGGCTTTAAAAATTATAGCGGATTTACACAAGAAGGTTATGGACCCAAGGGTTGAGGGCCGTATTATTGGGGCGGGTGAAGAATTACAAAGGACCCTAAAAAGCATCTTAATCTTAACTTTTATATCTGTAGTTATTATCTATATTTTACTTGGCATTTTATATGAGAGTTTTCTTTTCCCAATTACTGTACTAAGCGTACTTCCTGTAGCGGCCTTTGGGGGACTCCTAACATTGTATCTCTTTGGAGAGCCCTTATCGGTATATGCTATGATTGGCTTAGTTATGTTGATTGGTATCGTGAAAAAAAATGGGATTATACTTGTAGATTTTGCCGTAGAATATATGCAAGAGAAAAAAATTTCTGCAACGGAGGCGATGCAGGAAGCCTGCATCACGCGATTTAGGCCTATTATGATGACAACACTTGCAGCGATAGCAGGAGCCGCTCCTATTGCTCTTGCAATTGGAGGGAATTCCGCGATATCAAGAAGGCCCCTTGGGCTGGTGATAATAGGGGGTCTTATTTTTTCCCAGTTAATAACACTCCTTATAACACCCATTGTCTTTGTTAAGATAGAACAGCTTAGACATTTTTTTAAGAAAAAGGATCAAATGTGAGATATCTTCTAATTTGTGTGCTCTTTATTGCTTCACTATATGCCGTTGATGAAAATCTAGAGGCTTCAAAGAATGCTACAGAGGAGGGATTTTCTTACCTTCATAAGATGAAGACCAAAGAGGCAATGGTATTCTTTCAAAAAGCTATTGCTTTTGACAATGCTTACGCTGAAGCTCATTTAGGACTTGGGCTCACCTATTTTCAGCTAAAAGAGTATAAAGAAGCTGTTCACCGCTTTAAAACTGCACTTATATTTAACGACACGCTTATGGAGGCTTGGGATTATTTAGGGATTTCTTATGAATTATTAGGTGACTTAGAAAAAGCTTTAAGTACTTATTTCAAGGCCGTAAATATTGATCCCCAATTTTCCAAACATGCTTCACGCTTTTCTATTAATATACCCATTGAGATATTACCAATAAGCATTGAACGGCGTGAAGAACAGATTAGGGTACTTAAAAAAGCTCCTAGCCTCAAAGGTAAAAAGATTTATGTTGAAAATGACATGCCTATTATGGACACGCTTCTTTTTGCTAGGTTTTTGGATGAGCTTTATTATACTCAAAAAGCCCATGTTTATTTTGAGCCAGGTGCAAAACTGCAATCCCTTTTTACTAAAGGGATGCCTCATATTGAGATAGTTGAATGGCTTTCTTTAGATACAGATCAGGTTTTTGATTATAAAATTTCACTCTCGGCACTGCCAATTTATTTTGAAACAACTCTTAAAACCATTCCTTATACAAAGGGCTATCTATCGCTAGAACCACCGCGTGAAACACATAAAACAGGTATTGTCTGGCGCTTTGATTCAGAAGACCCTCAAGGTAAAGAAGGTATTGTATTGGAGCAGTTATTAGCTTTTGTACCAGCGGGTTCCGTTCCTTATCTCCTGCAAGAGTCCCCGCGGGGTGTAGCTGATAATTTAATTTCCCTGGGATTTCGGGGGCAATCACTGGATAGCTTGAGAGGTGATATTAGCCAAATGGACTTTGTTATTGCAGTAGATGGCACCATCGCTCGTCTTGCTGCTGCAATGGGAAAAAAAGTTTTACTTATTTTACCAACGCCCTGTCAGTGGGTTTGGTATATAGATGGAAAGACAACCCCCTGGTTTGAAAATGTTGAATTAAAAAGGTTAGCTTAACCCAATTTTAACTGAGTGTTCTTCTAGAAAGAACACTCAGTTAGAGATATTATTAAATATAGATTAAATTTTAAGTAGTTTTTATTCAGGTTTTCTAGGTTGAAATATATTGCCATGCTATTGATTGTTCATAGGCCTATAGTTATAGGATCAGAGCTCTAAGATGAGAGAGGCTGTATCTGAGGATTTTTAGAGGTTGTGATTTATTTTTTGGATTAATAGCGCTGAGATTTCTTTAAGTAACTTATTGCGGTCAAATAAGAGGCCGCTTTCTTGAAAGAGGCAAGTAGCGGGCTGATTGATTTGGGAGAGATCTTTGGCAGTAAGATTGAGATTGAATCCAAGACCCATAATACAGCATGAGCCTGTTGTTTCAATGAGAATACCACCTATTTTTCTTGAGTTAATAAGAAGGTCATTAGGCCAGCGGATATTTAATCTAAGACCATGTTTATAAATAACTTCTTGTACAGTAGTAGCTAGCAGTTGAACCAGAAGCGCGTGATCCAAAAGAGGTCTAAAAAAGATAAAGGTAACAGTTAGTTGTCCGATTGGAGAGTACCATTTCTTAGCGTATTGCCCACGGCCCGAAGTTTGCCTTTCTGCTACGATTATAGTCAGAGCCGTCCGATCGAAAGAGGGGTATTCTCTTTTGGCAAAATTGTTAGTTGAATCGACAGACTTGAGTTCTATAGAATGAATGAGCATGATAGAATTTATTATGCGATGTTTTATTGATAAAATAATATGAGATTTCTATCTCTTAAAGCTCTGCGCTCTATTGATGGGCGTTTTATATTTGTCGTGCTCTCTTTAATGCTAATTTCTCTTTTGGTGATCTCTTCTAATGACACCTTTTATACAGCGCAGGAGGCTAGTTGGTTGAGCCCGCGGGTGGCCGGACAGCTTCGCTGGTTTGGGATAGGGAGTATCGTTTTTTGTTTCTTTGTAGCTCTTGATTATACAGTGCTACGCAGTTGGAGCTGGTTACTTTATGCTTTTACTCTTTTATTACTTGTAGGGCTTTTCTTTACAGAAGGACGTAAAAGCGTTCAACGCTGGTACAGGATTCCAGGGCTTGGATTACCTTTACAGCCTTCTGAATTAGCTAAACTTATTGTAGTCGTGACCCTCAGTGCTTTTCTAGAGTATCGCAGGCAAATTGCTACCCATTGGGGCACAGCTTTATGGGCTTGTTTGATTGTCTTAATTCCTTTTGTGCTGATTTATAAGCAGCCGGATCTTGGAACAGCACTGCTTCTCTATCCTATAAGCATGGCGATTTTTTACTTTGGCAATGTTAAGATTTTTATTGTTAAGACAATGGCGTTTCTGATTTTGGCTGGGCTTTTTGTTGTTTTTCTTTTTTTTTCTGGTATTATTTCACATGAAAAGGCGAGGCCATACGTCACCCAAGTGATTAAAGAATATCAATATGAGCGCCTGAACCCCAATACACATCATCAAAAGTTTTCCCAAATAGCCATTGGGGTGGGAGGGGTTACTGGCAGCGGCTGGAAACAGAGCCTTTTCACTCGGCGAGGATGGTTGCCTGAGCCCCAAACAGACTCAGTTTTCAGTGCTTTTGGTGAGGAATTTGGACTGGTAGGGATGTTAACGCTGTTAGGGCTTTACTACGGCCTTATTACCTTAAGCTTTCAAATTACAGCAGTAGCACGTGATCGCTTTGGACGTCTTTTAGCTTCTGGAATTACAGTGTATCTCGCAATGCATATCATTGTAAATATTAGTATGATGTGTGGCCTTATTCCAATCACAGGAGTTCCCCTTGTTTTAGTAAGTTATGGGGGCTCTTCTGTTATGGTAACGATGGCCGCACTTGGGATCTTACAAAGCATTTATAGTAGACGGTATAATTTTCTATAATGTTTTTTAAAAATTCCTCTACCTGGCTTGGCCAAGGTCTTATAACCTTTCGTGGTATTAGAGCTCCAGTACCCTTTTATACGCGTTGGATTGTTAAGGAAAAAATAAAGCAAGAAGTTGAGATTAAAGGTTATATAGAAAAACAGATCAATATTTATACTATTTCAGAGGAGCTTGTTGTGACCCTTGAAAATGCTGAAATAGGCCTGTGGCAAGGAATTGGACAGGTTAAGGGTAATATTCTTTTATGGGAGCTTACTTCTGAAGATCAGAGCCTTAAAGGGGAAGAATATTTTATCCAACTTGAAAATGGGCGTATTCAGACAAATGCTTATTTTAGGGATAGTGAGGGGATTTATACCTTTGTTAAAGGTGAAATTTGGGAAGTCATCAAATAAATGCACATAAAATCTTGCGCGCCCCCTTGAGTTTTTTAGATCAGATCCCTTTTAAAAGATCATTTCGGACAACATTAAGGGTATTTTAAGGAGCGCAGACTCTCTTTGAGTCGGTTACGAAAGAGGGCTGGCTGAGTATTAACCTGAGTCGTAGTTTGATTCCCGGGATATACGAGGATCTCATAGGATTTTTTGAAAAGGTCTACTTAGGTGGATAGTAGATCTTGAAAGAACCTCTACATGTAATTAAGCGCTTAATTTTGAGGTTTTTTCAGGATCTACTATTTATCAAACTAAAAACTACATACATCTGTCAGTCGAAAATTTTTTAATAGATGGCATAGATTGGGGGGTGGCATCTTTATTAAAAGATAAAAGTCCCTTTATAAACAGGGGGAAACTAAAAAATTAAAACTTAGGATTAATAGCCAGAGATTTTTTGATCATAAGGGAAATTCCCTTCTAAGCAAAAGGCTAAATTAACAGAGATCCCAGTAAAAAAAGCCCCTCTTTTCAGGGAAGGGCTTTAAAGCTTCTTAGTTAAGCTGTAGGGCAATATGAACGCCTGCAGCGAGGTTAAGCGCTTTAAGGGCGTCAATAGTTTTCCCTGTGGGGTTCAAAATATCAAGAAGTCTCTTGTGTGTGCGGATTTCGAACTGCTCACGTGATTTTTTATCAACGTGAGGAGAACGGAGCACTGTAAAGATTTCTCTATCTGTAGGTAGAGGTATAGGGCCTACTACACGAGCGCCTGTGCGTTTAGCTGTTTCAACAATATCAGCTGTACAGCGATCAACAACACGGGGATCATAGCCTTTAAGGCGGACACGAATTTTTTGATTTGTTTCTTTTGCCATATTCTTATTTCTTAATGATTTCTTCTTGTAATTTTGAGGGAACGCGTTCGAAATGGCTTGGTTCCATAACGAATGAGGCGCGCCCGCGGCTTAAGTTACGGAGATCCGTTGAGTAGCCAAAAAGTTCGCTTAAAGGTACTTCTGCGTGAACAATCACAGTGCCACGGTGGGCATCTTGACCGATAATTTTTCCACGACGACGGTTTAAGTCACCCATAGCATCACCAACAGCCTCTTCAGGAGAGGTTATATCAACCTTCATGATAGGCTCAAGGATGATAGGCTTGCACTTTCTAGCGGCTTCTTTAAGAGCCATAGAGCCACAAATTTTAAAGGCCATCTCACTAGAGTCTACTTCGTGGTAGGAGCCAAAAGTAATTAGAACTTTAACATCTACTAGAGAGTAGCCAGCTAAGACGCCCGTGGAGAGCCCCTCATCAATACCTTTGATAACCGCTGGAATATATTCGCGAGGAATAACACCACCCACAACCTTATTGATGATTTCGTTACCTTTCCCTGCTTCATTAGGTTCTAGTTCAAGAACAACATGGGCGTATTGGCCACGACCACCTGACTGTTTAACAAATTTTGTATCAGCTTTGCCACCAGCAGTAATTGTTTCTTTATAGGATACCTGAGGTTTACCAACGTTGGCTTCTACCGCGAATTCACGCATCATACGATCGCGTAAAATTTCGAGGTGGAGCTCACCCATACCTGAAATGATCGTTTGGCCTGTCTCTTCATTGGAGTGCACGCGGAAAGTAGGATCTTCTTCGGAAAGAGCCCCTAATGCAATCGAAAGCTTTTCCCTATCAGCTTTTGATTTAGGCTCGATAGCCATATCAATAACCGGCTCTGGGAATTCCATTTTTTCAAGAAGAAGAGGGTTATCTGGAGCACAGAGTGTATCACCAGTTGTTGTTGACCTTAGGCCGATGCAAGCAGCGATGTCGCCTGTGTAGAACTCATCTCTATCTTTACGTACGTTAGCATGCATTTCAAGAAGACGTGAAATACGCTCTTTTTTATCTTTTGATGTGTTAACAAGGTTAGTTCCTTTTGTAAGAGTTCCTGTATAAATACGGACAAAAGTAAGCCTTCCAACATAAGGATCGGTCATAATTTTAAAGGCAAGAGCCGCTAGGGGGGACTTATCATCAGGCTTTAAAATCATGGGCTCGTTTGTGTCCATATTGATACCCTGAATATCACCACGATCAAGAGGTGAAGGCATCCAAGCTATAACATTATCCAAGATCTGCTGTACGCCTTTATTTTTAAAGGCTGCACCACAGAGAATGGGATAAAAGTTATTCTTACAAACAGCTTTACGAATAGCGTTGTTAATTTCAGCAGGGGTAAGACTATCCGGATTCTCAAGTACTTTCTGCATGAAAGTATCATCATCTTCTTCAAGTGTTGCTAATTCTTCCAAAAGGGTCATGCGCATTTCCTGACATTGTTCTAGAAGATCTTCGGGGATCTCTCGAATATCGTATTCAGTGCCTTGCTCATCAGCTTTAAAGATATGAGCTTTCATCGTGACTAGATCGCATAATCCTGAGAATTCTGCTTCTGCACCAATTGGGCATTGAACAGGAAGGGCATTGGCACCAAGTTTTTCTTTAATAGTATTAAAACAATTAAAGAAGTCGGCTCCTGTACGGTCCATTTTATTAACAAAAATAATACGGGGTACTCCATACTTATCAGCCTGACGCCAAACAGTTTCTGATTGGGGTTGGACGCCAGCTACTGCACAAAAAAGAGCAACTGCACCATCAAGAACACGCAGCGAACGTTCTACTTCAATAGTAAAATCTACGTGGCCTGGCGTATCAATGATGTTAATTTTGCTATCTTTCCAGTAAACAGTTGTAGCAGCAGAGGTAATGGTAATACCACGCTCTTTTTCCTGCTCCATCCAGTCCATGGTAGCTGCACCTTCGTGCACCTCTCCTATCTTATGTAGGCGGCCTGTATAAAACAAAATACGCTCAGTTGTAGTTGTTTTACCCGCATCAATATGGGCCATAATGCCGATATTACGAACATTTTCTAATTTGTCATGAGGATCTCTAGCCATTTTGCTCCTTTACCATTTATAATGAGCAAAAGCTTTATTAGCCTCAGCCATTCGATGAGTTTCATCTTTCTTTTTAATAGTAGAGCCCTGGTTGTTGAAACAATCAGCTAGCTCAAGGGAAAGACCCTCGTGCATGGAGCGTCCACTTTTATCGCGAGCATATTTAATAATCCATAGCATAGCCATAGACGTTCTGCGATCAGCCGGAATTTCGATAGGCACCTGATAGGTCGCGCCACCAATACGACGAGATTTAACTTCAAGCATAGGTTTAGCATTTTCAAGGGCTATCTCAAAAGCTGCTAAAGGATCCTCGTGGCCTATTTTTTTAGCAAAACCTTCTACAGCATCATAGACAATCCTACGAGCTATCGATTTTTTGCCACCTATCATGACTTTATTGATAAATTTAGCCAGTACAATACTTTTATATACTGGATCAGGCTCTGTTATACGCTTTTCTGCGCGATGTTTTCTGGACATGGTCTCCTTTAAAGATTATTGTTTAAAGACCTCAATGAGCTGTTTCACCGTCAGGAAGACCTTTATGCAAGATTTTCCTGAAAGTCCATGATCTAATCTCATATTTATATGAGCAAAGACCATGAACTGACAATCCTATTTGAGGACTGACGTCGTTACTTAGGACGTTTAGCTCCATATTTTGATCTACTTTGTTTACGATCTTTCACTGCTGCACAGTCAAGTGTTCCGCGAACAATATGATAACGGACCCCTGGCAAGTCTTTTACACGACCACCTCGGACGAGTACAATGCTATGCTCTTGCAGGTTATGGCCTTCACCACCAATATAGGCGATAACTTCCTGACCATTAGAAAGACGAACCCAAGCTACTTTACGCAAAGCAGAGTTAGGTTTTTTCGGCGTCTTTGTCTTCACTTGAAGACAGACCCCACGACGTTGAGGACATTGTTGCAAAGCAGGCGATTTCTTACGCTTGGATTTGCTTCGACGTCCTTGGCGCACAAGCTGATTAATTGTTGGCATGAATCTCCTATAATTCACTATGGGATGGGGGGAAAGGATAATCTATCAAAAGATTAAGTAGCAACTAGAGTTTTAAATAGTTGGTCGTAAATATTTTTATGTTCTTATAAAAGAATGGTCATAAAATTCGAATATCTGTAAAAACAAGTCTATAAGAGCTAAATAAAGGTATATATGACGTTAAGTTTAACCGCTGAGATTATTACGGCCATGCCGGATCCAGAATTAATTATTCGATTAATGAAAAAAGCAAGACAACTTACAACATCTGGAAAATTGCTTAAGGACCAGCTTGGCTATACAGAGACTTTAATAGAAGAACTATATACTGTAGCGATGGGCCTTTATAATAAGAGTCAATTCAATGAAGCTATTGAGATGTTTGAGGAGCTTTTTTATCTTGATCCTCTAAGTTACAAAATCTGTTATGGCTTGGGAGCTACTGCGCAGCAAATGGGAGAATGGTATAAGGCTATTGGCTTTTATGCTTATGCAGAGGAAAACAAACCGCAAGCCCCAGAACCGATCTATTTTTCTGCAGAATGCGCTGTACAAATAGGAAAGGAGAAGGGGGCTGCTGATCTTTATAAAAAGGTAGTGGCTTTGTGTGATAAAAACCCTGATTATAAAGATCTTAAAGACAGATCCCAGGCGCTTGCAGATGCTTTGGAGAAGCGAATAAAAGAGGGTAAAACCCCTCTTTGCCTAAGAAGTGAAGCAAAAAACCTTTAGTAGAAATATTAGGAGTATTGAAAACAACCATTGCTTGTAGATAGGAGTATCCGTCGCAATATGGCAGTAGAGACCTCCAACTATCAACGATTTTTATTCGAAGTATTGTTGGCTTAATCAGGACTTAACTCCTGCTTTTAACCTAGATCTTCTAGCTAGGAGCAGGGTATATATTTGTTTATCAGGGGAGAATAACTTCTTAATTTACACCTCTACATAAAGAACCCTTTTATCTCCTTGCTAGATTCCGATGATTTTTTTTGATGACTTCGCTCTTCGAAGCCTCGGTATCTTCCGTAGAAAGCCCTTTAGCTGCTGCCAAAATTCTTTGACTTCAAAAAAACAAGCCGTTTATTTAAAAATAAAGAGTTCAGATTTTTATCCAAGTTAGCTCTTTTAAAGAGAGTTGTAAATTCCATGTTTAAGACTTTTAGATAAATATTCAGGGCATTAATCTCTATTTTTTTAATAAGATGGCGTAGGGCTCTTGGGGCCCTTTAAGATCACTTAAGTTATACGGAATTATTAATATAATTCATGCTCAACACGTTTGAATTTGAAAAAAAAGATGAATTCTCTGTATTCTCCTATACCGTATATATCTTCGCGGCTTAAGGCCAGATAGCTCAGTCGGTAGAGCAGAGGACTGAAAATCCTTGTGTCGCTGGTTCGATTCCAGTTCTGGCCATATTTTTTATAGCTTGACGCTAAGAGTATCAATAAGATAAAATTTCTGCATTCTTTAAGGGAGTGACTAGCTATGAGTTCAGAAAAGACAAATGTTTATGCAATTATCGAAACAGGCAGTAAACAATATCGTGTAGCCGAAGGCGATTTAATTGACGTCGAGCTGCTGGGCTTAGAGCCGAAAGAAACGATCGATTTCGAAAAGATATTATTTGTTTATGATGGAAAGTCTCATCATGTAGGTGCTCCTGTTGTCGCAGGCTTTACCGTTAAAGGCGAGGTTGTTTCAGATATTAAAGGCCCTAAAGTTGTGGCATTTAAGTACAGAAGACGTAAAGACTCTCGCAGAAAAGTTGGTCATCGTCAGAAGTATTCTCGTGTAAAAATCGTACAAATTGCAGGATAAGAATGGCACATAAGAAAGGTCAAGGATCAATACGTAACGGACGTGATTCTAATTCTCAACGTCTTGGTATTAAAGCAACGCACGGGGAATTTGTATCAGCAGGCAGCATAATTGTGCGTCAGCGTGGTACATCTTGGCATCCAGCTAAGAACGTATCGCGTGCAAAAGATGACACCTTATTTGCTCTTATAGATGGTGTTGTTTCTTATCGTAAAACGTATCGTACGTTTGTATCTGTTCTGCCGGTAACTTCCTAAATTTATCTAATAATAAGTTAATTATTCCATGTTTACTGACCGCGTTATCATTAAATTCAGCGCTGGAAAAGGGGGCAATGGGGTAGTTGCTTGGCGTAGAGAAAAGTATATCCCTAAAGGAGGTCCAGTAGGGGGTAATGGCGGCAAGGGCGGCAGTGTAATACTCCGGACTGAAGTTGAACTTCCCTCTCTCGAATCACTACGTAATCATCGTATTATGCGCGCCGAGGATGGTCGTCAAGGCGGCTCCAGTATGATGGCTGGCCGAAAAGGTAAAGATTTAGTTGTCACAGTTCCTGCTGGCACTCTTGTTAAAGAGGTTAAAACGGGTAGAGTTCTCTACGATTTAACAGAAAATGGTCAGGAGATTATTCTCTGTAGAGGTGGCTTTGGCGGACTTGGCAACCACTGCTTTAAAACACCCACTAATCAAGCACCAAGTCTATGTACTCCTGGAAAGCCTGGGCAAGAAAAAGAAATCGAGCTTGAGCTTAAGCTTATTGCTGATGTAGGTCTTGTTGGATTTCCGAATGCTGGAAAGTCGACATTCCTTTCTGCGGTTTCTTTTGTTCCTGTGAAAATTGGGGCTTACCCTTTTACAACATTAAAACCTAATTTAGCCGTTATTAATCAAGATTATGAAACGCTTTTATTGGCAGACATTCCAGGTATTATAGAGGGAGCTAGCCAGAATAGAGGGCTTGGTCTCGAGTTTTTACGCCATATTGAGCGCACTAGTATGTTGCTCTTTATATTGGATTCCTCCGGCTGGGAAGGGCGCAAGCCTTGGGATGATCTAGAAGTGCTCCAAAAAGAATTACACGCCTACGATCCAACACTTTTAAGTAAACCCTCCCTTATTCTTTTGAATAAGATGGATCGTGAAGAGGCGCCTCTTTTAGCCAAAGAGT
Organism: Parachlamydiales bacterium; assembly: GCA_009885615.1. Lineage (GTDB taxonomy): Bacteria > Chlamydiota > Chlamydiia > Chlamydiales > VFKH01 > VFKH01. The sequence goes on along the minus strand of VFKH01000044.1, from coordinate 4,258 downwards.
TCCATCAGATTTATCCAAATCTTGAAGTTTTAGAGATCTCTGCCGCTGAAAAAACAGGTCTTCAAGAAGTCTTAAATCGTTTATTTTATATTGCTAAACAAAAAAAGTAACTCCTAGTAGCCAGTAGGATAACCGTTGAGGATACTGCTTAAGTAGCTTCATAACCTTATTTTCTGTGAAAATTACACCTAGGTATATTGCAACCATCTGATATCCATGGGGAAAGGATAATCGTCGCTGCCACCTCCATCTCTATTACAACGCGCATGCGCGGGCTCATGCCGTCGATCAGTTGAGTGAGGAACTGGTTGGCTACAAGAAGGAGTTGGAATTAGGAAAGCCAGTAAAAGAGCACCAAGAAGCCTATGACACATTTTTTGTGGTAAAGACTACCCCAAAACGAGGGATTCAAGTTTTTTATGATACTTAGGCGGTGAATCAGTACATTAATTGCTATGCTGGATTCCAAGCTCTGCTAACCAATAGCATCAAGAGCTCAACAGAATCTTTACAGATCTATCGAGACAAAGAGATAGTGGAAAAGTGCTTCGATGACCTAAAAAATCAGTTAGACATGGAGCGTCTGTGTATGCACAGCGCGGCGGGTGTTGATGGCAGGCTCTTCGTTCAGTTCATTGCTCTCATCTATATAAGCGCTTTACGTAGGGAGGTGAGAAAGACTACTCTTATTAAGCGATATACAGTTTGCTAGCATCTGCTAGAAATGGACATATTAACGAAAGTGAAGTACACCGGCGCTAGTGCGGGCACATCCTCACAGAGGTGGCAAAACCGCAGGATGAAATTTTGAAGGAACTGAACGTTGCCCTGCCGGGCAAAACCTAGGTACAATTTTCACGGGAAAGGAGGTTCATAAGAAAGGGTGATTCCTTTCACCAAAAAACACATTAAATAAAAAGTTCAGACCAATAATTTAAGAGAGCTCACCTGTAAAAGGCTCCCAATAGCAGGGTTAGTCAAGGCTTGATTTAGCTTTTTATTAAATATTTCTTGGGATGTATAGTTTGTATAAAGACAAAAGCTCAAGGGTTTAGAGAGTACTGCTCTTGGAAAAGGAGTCTTTTAAGAAGTCTTAAGTCGTTTGTTTTTTATTACTAAACAAAGCAAGTAGCTCCCTGCAGCCACTAGGGTAATCGTTGCGCCTGCTGGCCAATTAGCTTCATAAGAAAGAGCGGTTCCTGTTACTGCAAAAAGTACATTAAATACAATGGCCAAACAAATAATTTGAGAGAGTTTACCTGCAAAAAGGCTGGCAATAGTAGCTGGTAATGTAAGCATAGCAATCGCTAAAATAATACCCACAACTTGAATTAAGATAACTGTGGATAAAGCAATTAAAACAAGCATAAGTAAATAGAGCGTTTTAACCGAGAGCCCTTGAAGGAGGGCCTGTTCTTCATCAAAGCATATGGCCAGAAATTTCTTGTGCAATAAGAGACAGGTAATCACAATTGCGCCATCTAGTAAAAGAAGCGAGAGAACATCCTGCTCTCCTACCCAGACAATATTACCAAGAAGAAAACTAGAGAGCTCTACATTGAATCCAGGTGTTTGGGCAATAAAGAGGACACCTATAGCCATGCCTACCGACCAAATAGTGGCAATAACGGCATCCTCTCTTTGGCGGTAATTCAGATGAATCCATCCAATAATTAAGGCGGAAAGAATAGCTGCAAAAAGCGCTCCCCATAAAGGATCTGCCCAGGTAATGCCCTGAGTTCTTTGGAGCCAGAGAAAAAATCCCATGCCACCAAGAACAGAGTGGGCAATACTACCACTAATAAAAGCAATACGCTTCACAACGACATAGGCCCCTACAATTCCACTTGCAATAGAGGCTAGGAGGGCTGCGAGAAGTGCATACTGTAACAAAGAAGATGTTTGAAGAGCCTCAAAAAAACTACTCAAGTGGACCTCAAAGGGGGGTGGTAAACGCCCATGGCAAAGTGGCCACAGACATCGGCTGGATTTAAGATAGTTAAGGTACGATTAATAAAAAGAACGTGATCTACTTGGGAAGCTAGGGCATTAAGATCATGAGTGACCATTAAAACTGTTTTATTTTGAGCAAAGAGTTTCAACAGTGTGAAAATTTCTTGTTCAGCTTTATTATCAATACTTGCAGTAGGTTCATCCAGAAGAAGAAGATCTGGACCTCCGATCAAAGCACGAGCAATCAAAGCTCTTTGGGCCTGACCTCCAGATAAAGAGCCAAATTGAGCCTCTCTGTAGTCACTTAAACCAACCGATTCAAGAACTTCATCTACCAGATCAATATCGGCTTTTTTAAAGCAGCCTAGCCAGGAAAGTTTAGATAAGAGCCCTTGTAGTACAATCTCTTCAACTGAGATGGGGAAGTGTTTATCAAAGCGTAGCACTTGAGGTACATAACCAATTTTTTGTCGCATATCAGGAGGTTGATAGCCTAGTAACGAGATCTGACCTTTTTGAGGCTCAAGAAACCCCATTAAAAGTTTAAGAAAGGTTGTTTTACCACCCCCATTAGGGCCTACAATTGCAAGAAATTGCTTTTCCTTTAATTCGATGGATATATTTTCTAAGATAGGATTAACCCCATCATATGAAAAAAAGACTTTCTTAAAGCTTCCAATCATGAGGCAAAAGTAGTTGCAATGTATTTCATATTTAATTCCCAGCCTTCTGCGTAAGGATCAATAAGATAGGTCTGTAATTTCAGCATATTTGCAATAAGAAGAGTCCCCTTATTTTGATACTGAGGTTCTAAAATAGCTTTTGTAACACCCAAGTCTTTTAAAATGTTTATTAGCTCATCAGTTTGTTTAATTGTAGGTTCACGTCCCTCATGCTCTACGGAGAGCTGTTTGATGGCATAATTTCTGCAGAAGTAAGCAAACGCTGGATGGGAGACGAGAATAGCCTTTGTTGGGTGCTTTTCAAACAGCCTCTTGAAATCTAATGACATTTTATCAATATTACGTAAAAACCGCTCTAAGCCCATCTGGTAGAGAGGCTCATTTTGGGGGGAAAGCTTAGATAGAGCATTCTTAATAATAAGAGCTTGCATTTTCACTAATTCTAAAGATAACCAAATATGGTTATCGCATTGATCACTAGTACAATTAATGACATCTTGGCGCATGTCTACTACTTGCATCCTCGGATTACTATCTTTTAGAACTTTCAGTGATTTTTTTTCAAACGCTTCTCCAATACGAAGCCATAGGGCACTTTGGCTAGCATTTACAAGCTCTTTAGCACTTGGCTCAAAACTATGGGGACTAGCCCCTGCCGGCACAAGTATCTGGACTTTAACTGTTTTCCCAGCAATTTGCTCAACAAAGTATTTATAAGGAGCTACAGTAACAAGGACTTTGGGAGTGCAAAAAGCCCAAATAGGAGCGAGTAATAAAAGTAAAAATAGGGTTTTCATACAAAAGAGTATGATGCTCTTTAGTACATTTTGTCAAAACTCTTGAATCACAAAAGCTAAAAAGGATAAACTATTGACTTCTTGGAGGGGTGTCAGAGTGGCCGAATGAGCCCGCTTGGAAAGCGTGTATACTTCAAAAAAGTATCGTGGGTTCGAATCCCACCCCCTCCGCCAATTTATAAAACTAGCGGTCTGTCAACATTCAAATTACGGGTGTGCTAGCGCGAAAGCTTCCGAATTTCCACCATTGCAAGTGCCTTAGTATTAGAAATACAAAGAGCACTTCCAATCGTCGAAATGCGGCGCTTTGTCGCCGCACACCCGTAATTTCAATATTGACAGACCACTAGTCTTGATCTTCGACATAAGGGACCATTCTGTTGACGCTGAAGATTATTAAAATAATCGAGAAGCTATTGTTCTAACAGTACTTGATTATCTTCTTCGATGGCAGAGGTCATAATTGCTTCAGTTTTGCTGATAATGTTATGAGATTGTTGAACAACTCTCGTACCTTATTTCATTAATTCCGCGCAGAAGATCCTGATCTAATGTGGATTTCTTCCCCTTTTAAATAGAGGCTTAGATATCAGCGCCCCTAAATTATCAGTATGCATATGTTCTTAGTATACAAAATCGATCCTAATGCCACCTTTTTGGGGGTCTATAAAATAATTTCTACTATGTTAATTGGCCCTAATTATTGTTTTTAGAGGGCAAGAAGCCACCCACCTGGGAGTCCCATAGTTTTCTATATAATCCATTTAGAATAAGTAACTCGGTATGGGTACCATCTTCTACAATTACGCCTTGATCAAATACGAG
>VFKH01000004.1 GCA_009885615.1 Parachlamydiales bacterium | reverse complement strand
GCCGGCTAAGGAATCATAACCTTGGGGCAACTTTTCAATAAATTCATGGGCATGAGCTTTTTTAGCAGCTGAAATAACTTCTTCGTCAGCGGCTTCGATACGTCCATAACGAATATTGTCCATCAGGCTTCTATTGAACAAAGAGGGATTTTTTCGAAGAATGGCGATGTTTGTATGGAGCGAGTCTTGCGTGACATCCCTGACATCCTGCCCATCGATTAGAATAGCGCCCTTAGTGACATCGTAAAGTCGGAGTAGTAAATTAATAAAAGTGGATTTTCCAGCACCGGAATAGCCTACAAGTCCAACTTTTGAAGAGGCTTTGATTTCGACGGATATATTTTTAAAAAGAGGCTCAGTTTCCTTACCCTCATAATGGAATTTGACATTGTCGAAGGTGATTTGACCGCGGTTACATTTAAGAGCAACGGCATCAGGTTTGTCGTGAATTTCCAAAGGTAGCATTAAGGACGTCAAACTCCCCTGGCTCATTTTAAGTTCTATACTCAATGGATCAATTTCCTGGCAGACTGAGGAAGCCACACGGCCTATTTCTAGGTATAAACCTAAGATTAAAGCAAAATCACCTATGGTCACTAAATTTTTACCGTAAAGGTGTATGAGAAAATAGCAAGAGAAAGCTACCATTATAGAGAAAAGCCCTGCTTGTAGAGACTGCATACGAAGGGAGTAAAAGTAGGTTGACTGGTAATCATTTGCTTGGTTTTTAAAAAGAAGAGCCATCCTTAAAGCCTCAAAAGGCCTACGAGAAAAGCTTCTGATATTGTCATGATTAAGTAAACAATCAATCTGTTCACCTGAAATGCTTGATGTGGAGAGACGCTGGCTAGAAGCCAGGGTCATTAGTCTTCGGTACATAAAAATTCTTAGCAGGAGAAGGAGTATTAACCAAACAACTAGTATAAAACTAAAGGTTGGATGTGCAAAGTAAGAGGCCACAATCGTGGTTAATAACACTGAAGCGCTTCTTGCCATGAAGGCCGTTGTGTATTTAAGAGATTCAAATATTTCCGATAAGTTGGTAAGATCTTTTAAGGTTTTACCTAGTAAGTGTTTTTTGTAAAATTGAGCCGATTTTTGAAGGACATGATCCAAAGACTCCCCGATAACGCAGTTCATGATCAAGGGGGTAAATTTGTTTTCGATGTAATTAATCATTCCCCGAGTTAACTGATAAATCACTATTAAATTTACCACAATAAGGGACGCTGGCTTGATTAAAATCGAGCTATTGCTAACAGTTACATTTGGGAGTAGGTTAATGACATGCTTAATAAGCAGGCTGTTCAAGGGCCCCCAAAACCCAGCAACGATATTAAGTGTAAAATAAAAAATAATTATATTTTTATACTCTCGCAAAAAGTGCCATATGAATGGAAAAAGCTTTTCGGGTAATGCTTTATCTTTGGCTAGGACCATAGTTCCTCCTAATAGCTGCCACTATTTTATGATAAATAATGCACCGCTTATATATTTGTATCCATTTTTTGATAAAAGGCGATGAATGTGGATCCTAAAGTGTGAAACAAAAACTAGCTGATACTTGTTAGCGGTTACCACCCTAATTTTGGGCTTTTCGTCTTCTTTGAAGAAAGCACAAAGCTTAGTTTAAGCTACTTCCTTATCTCTTTTTTGCCTATCATTTTAGGGCGCTTTATAATGGAAATGCAAAGAAGGTGCCTTTTGCCAGGCTCCCCATGGGATGGGTCTCTGAACTTTTGTCTGCGAAGCGCGCAATACTTAGAAGCTCTGAGCGCCTCTTATATAGCACAGCAGGAATGACAAGGGTTTTTTTATCCATACTTCCTCCGGAGGGGTAGACCTTCATAGGGATCTATCCTCGGGGAGAGAACTCTTGAGAAGTTTTTTTCTAGTGACTGACAGGGCCTAACAGTAATGTACCACTTAATATAATCTCCAAGAACCTGATAAGGCTCTTTTCCGTTAGAGTAGCTTTGGGGGTTTATGAAATAATTTCTTTTATGTCAATCAGCCCTCATTACTCTTTTTAGAGAGCAAGAAGCCACCCACCTGGGAGTCCCATAGTTTTCTATATAATCCATTTAGAATAAGTAACTCGGTATGGGTACCATCTTCTACAATTACGCCTTGATCAAATACGAG
>VFKH01000035.1 GCA_009885615.1 Parachlamydiales bacterium | reverse complement strand
CTCTCCCAGCTTTCCCACTCCCTCGTTTATTGTATTTCTTGCCATGATGCCGTAGTTCTTTGTAAAGGCACCCACCATTTAATTTGTCCTTCCAGATGTGCCTATAAATGCTTTCGTAACTCACAAATTCATGGCCGATCTCTTTTAGGGTATACAACTGACATCTTTGATCTCTGCTCAGGTGAGGGTAGCCTTTGGACATATGCCTCCTCCAGATGCTATTTTTGGTTAAAAAACACCCTAGAGGTATCAGCCATCTCTGACCACTTTAAATTTTAATCATTTTGTCGCACTTCACTGTTGAAAGGGCCAGGTTTTTAAGGAATTGATGGGATCTTATATCTCGATCTCTTAGCACAAAATCAACAGTGCGCTAACCAACCTTGGGCAATTGACAGAATAAGTCCAAATTCCTCAATCAAAAAAAACAGTTCTTTAAAAATTCAAAATGGAGTAAAGAATAACCCTAACTTTAATACATTTTTAGAGAAAGACCCGTTGAACGTAAGCTCTCTATAAAAGTGGATAACTAACCTTAAGAAAGAGGCTGTAGGGAAATCTTTCAAGGGGGTAGATGATCCAGGGATTAATCCAAAAATTGGGAATAACAATAGGCTAATTAGAAGAGTGGAAGAGGTGTCAATGAGCCAAGCTATTTTCTTGAGTAAGGGTAAAATAAAAAGGCTTAAAAGAGTTTATGAAGTAGGGAATGTTGCAAGGTTAACGATTTATGCAGGGAAATTATCTAATTTAACCCATTTATCGAGAGCTCCTAAGCATGTCACTGAAGACAAAAAGCTTTTAAATATTATCCAAGAGTATCTAAGAGCACTCTTTTCATCGCAGCAGGGGATAAAAAGACCCCTGTAGGATTGAGGGCACTAAAGTGAGTACTATAGATGACAAATGGACGTGGGTGTTCTCTGTCAATGAAACCAATTTAATTTTAATCTTCTTTTCGCATTTTACTGTTAAAGAGGCCTTAGATAAAAGGATAGAATGAACGCGCAACTTAAGGGTATATGGATTTTAATCGGACTCTGTAGCTGTCTTGTAGCAGCAGAGCCTACTTACAGAGATTATAACAAGCCTTTAACAGTAAGTGATGCCCGAAATATTCACTATATTATTACCACTCTATCTAATAGCTCTATCATGGAGATTATGTTGAATCGTGGGAGTATTGAACGAGCAGGGGATTATATTAATCCAGTGCATCCTTTACAATTTTTTTTGTGTATCTTTACTAACAAAGAGCTCACTATTTGCATGCATAATATCAAAAAACGCTCGCTTATCTGGAAGGACTTTTTTAATGGTTTGGCAAAAAGTCTACAAAAAGAATCTTCGGAGAAGAGTTTTGATAAATATGTTGCTGATTTTGCGAAAAAATTAAAAATTAAACCCTCTCCTTTAGAGGCTGCTGCTAGAGAAAAAAAATGGGATAACTTCTTAGAGGTTCTTTTTGCAGAGGTAGTAGTAAATGTAGATAAAAATCGTTAGCCAAATTATCATAAGAAGTACTATAAGAAAAAAATGAAAAGTTTTTACGAAAGACTAAGTTACAGTTTTGGTAATGAAGATTGGCAAACAGAGCAGGAAGCTCTTAATCTTAGAAAAGATGACAGAGTAATTTGTATTACTGGTAGCGGGGATAGACCTCTTAATCTCCTGGCAACAGGATGTAGAGAGGTTGTCGCTATTGATCTTAATCCTATTCAGAATTACTTATTAGCCCTTAAAAAGAGTGCTATTAAATCACTCTCTTCACAACAGTATCTCTGTTTTTTAGGTTTATATGACTACAGTGAGCGTTTAAAAATTCTAGAAGACCTTCCTCTTGATACAGAGACTCGTAATTTCTGGCTTAAAAATAAGAAGATGATTCAAAGAGGTATCCTCTACCAAGGAGCTATGGAGCGTACTTTAGCAAAATGCTCAGCGTTTCTTAGATTTTTCCGGAAAAATAAGTTAGAGCACCTTTTTTCTATAGATGACTTAGAAGAACAGAAAGCTTTTGTAAAAAAACATTGGGATAAGCCTTTTATACGAAAAATGCTAGGAATATTTTTACGATCACCTTTTACAAAAATCATTCTCAATGATCCAGGGCTTACATTTAATGTAAACCCATCTCTTAATATTGGAACTTACATTTATGATCGTATACAAAGTTATTTACAGAGAGGTCTTGCTAAAGAGAGTCTTATTCTTAATCTTATGTTCAATAAAAAAGTTTCAGAAGCAGCATTGCCACCCTATCTAAGTTTGTACAATATAGAAAGTATTCGTAATAATATTAATGCTATTTCAATAGTTACAGATAATCTAATCAATTATCTTGAAAGTGTTCCTGAGAACAGCTTTGATTGCTTCTCTATTGCAGACGTTGCTTCTTATCTCAATGATACAGATTACCATCGACTTCTTCATGCTATAAAAAAAGCTGCTAAGCCAGGTAGCCGTTTCTGTATGCGCCAGTTTCTCTCAGCACAGATTATACCAGAGGCTCTTCAACCACATTTTAATAGGGAATCTTCTTTAGAAGAGCACCTAGAAAAGTCAGATAGATGCATTGTTTACCGCTTTATGGCGGGGGTTATTACTAAATAGGTAGTAGATTCTAGAAAAAGCTGCCTTTAATTAAGAGAGGCCTGAATCCATGAATCATCCTTGAGATAATGCATGAGAGCACAAGAATTCTTCGAATTTCTATAAAAAGATATTTGTAGATAAGATCAGCCGGCTATAGAGATGGCAAGTCTATAATTTTTAATTAGACCTCTTTCGAAACTAGGATTTTGACGCAAAATCAAATTTTCTTGATACTCTAAGCTATTTGAAGCGCTATAAAATTTAAAAAAGTTAAAGGGCTGAACGATGAATAATTTCGTCGAAGGTCTTAGACTAAGCGTACAATTTTTGACAAGATGGTTTTGGTTTTGAGTGAAGTCAATAGAGTGAAAAAATCAAAGGTGGCAGCAAGAGTAAATTGAGCTTCGAGGACATGCTTTTAATGACCTTAGGATACCTGAGAGAGTATAGAACCTATTTTCACACAAGGCCAGAGCTACAATATTAGCATTGTAGCGCTTATAAGAGTGATATGATGGCTCGAGGAAACCTTCCATCTAAACATCCTAATTTTGCTTTACTAAGAAAAAAAGCCATAAGAACCCTTTGACTAAAGAGGATAAACTTGGTAATCGAAACATGCTCCAGAGCATTTGTGGCCGATGAAAACGTTATTGGGAGGTTTAAACGATTTAAGATTATAGCAGGTCGTTACCGCAATAGGCGTAAAAGATTTGCCCTACGCCAAGAATATTGGAGCCTCCCATTCACCGGATCTTTTTCATGGTCAATATGAGTTGTCAAAAGCTACTGCGGGTCCATTAGCATCGCAGGAAAAGTCTTTTGAAAAATCACTGGAAGAAGCGGACACGAAAATGAAAAAGGCGATTAAGAAACATGGCGAGGCTTCGGAAGAAGCCAGACGCGCTTCAGGCATGTATACTCTTCGCAAGGATGGGTTAGAAGAACGGTAAAAGCGCACAGAAAAAGTCAGAGCGGCCAAAAGAGCATTTAGAGAAATTTATCACCGGATCGGTATGCAAAGCGGGAAGCTCCAAACGGCAGAGCAAAATCGGAAAAGAAAAGCTCAAACAGTTGCTGGAGACTCTCGAGAAAAAAATGAAAACAGGTCCATGGCCGAACGAGCTGAAAGAGGCGTGGATAAAACACGCGAAAGAGCTCGCCGAGCTATTTCAACGCTCAAGCTCCTCTGTAGAAGGTCGCAATGGGATGTTGTCCTTATTACACCATCGATTTCATCGTCTGAGTGCCAGAGGTTTGCAGCCGCTGACAGTAGCGGTAATTGTCAGCGTACTTGTCGCTTAGGTTAGAATTTACACCGCCATATTCAACTTCTGATTATTTTTGCATCTTTCCGGATTTAATAGCACTTCATTAATCTGGTTCCAATTTCTTGTCCCTTTGCTCCACCTATGAGGATGTTGTTTTTTTGCTTCTTGATATACCAAATGGCGTCGCTTTAACATTTCTTTATCAATTCCGTTATGACGCTGTGTTGGAGTCACGAATTTGATCCCACTATGCAGATGTTCCTTGTTGTACCATCTTACAAAGGATGTAACCCATTCTCGTGCTTGGCTTAAGTCAACAAATGGATGTTCGGGATATTTAGGTCTATATTTTAATGTCCTAAAAAGAGACTCCGAGTATGGGTTGTCGTTACTCACTCCAGGGCGACTAAATGATGGAATTACCCCTAATCTTTGTAGGGTTACCAACATTGTAGCTCCCTTCATTGGCCCTCCATTGTCCGAATGGAGAATCAGTTCTTCCTTCTGTATTCTTTCAGACAAACAAGCGGATTCTAAAACATCTGATGCATATTCAGAACTTTCCCTATCATACACCTGCCACCCAACAATTTTTCGGCTATAAATGTCTAAAATCAAATAAAGATAAAAAAAGATACCCTTAATGGATGAAGATAGGTACGTAATATCCCAGCTATATACCTGATTAGGTTTGACTGCAGAAATCGCCCTGGGTTTATATCTGTTTAACGGTTTGTTTGCATGACGATGTTTTATTTGTCCTTCTGCTTTTAAGAGCCTGTATATCGTTGACTCTGAAGCCATATACTTTCCTTGATCAGCCCATAGAGGAACAAGTGTTGCTGGGGACATTTCCGCATATCGAGGCTCATTTACCATCTGTAGAATTTCTTTTCTCTCTTGAGAAGAGAGCTTGTTATGAGGTAGTGCCATTTTCTGTATTCGTTTGTCTTCCAAATCACCTGACGACTGCCATCTTTGAATGGTTTTACTGCTGATACCAAGGACATTACAAGCAGCCTGTTGGCGCGCTCCAGCGCCACAGGCTTCATTAATCAATTGTAAGATTTTTAGCCGTTCTACCTTGGAAAATAACCTGCCTCGTCGTTGCCCCACAGTGTCTGTGCTTTTTTTTTAAGTATTAACAATGCTGCTGCTTCTGCTAATGCCTTTTCTTTACGATTTAGTTCGTTATTTAACCTATTCACTTCCTTTTTTAGTTCTTTAAGATGTTGGCCATGATCAAGATGAGTATTAGGTTTGATGAAGTCTAATTTCCATTGTTCGATATGGTGGGGGAAAATACCTTTTTTTCGACAATATTCACTAATAGCTTCCGGAGATAGCTGCCCTGTATCTACAACAGCCTGCAATCTTTCTGAAGCCGACCAGTTGTAAGGAATTTTTTCAGCGAAACCCCCACTAGTGGGGGTGTCCTCTCTCAGTACCCTGTCGTTCATATTCTTAATCCATCCATGTAACGTTGAGATCTTTACATCAAGGGAGCGAGCTATAGCACATATTGAGATTTCTGGACCCCTTGACATTACCTTCTTAACTGCTTCTATCTTAAATGTTTTTGTATATTTTGTCTGCATTCTCATTGGACTCCTTCATCCGATTAAATGCGACAACTATGCTGACACAGGGGG
>VFKH01000018.1 GCA_009885615.1 Parachlamydiales bacterium | reverse complement strand
CAAGCTTTTCATCGCCGATGGTACTGCACTCAAGAGTGTGGGAGAGTAGGTCGTCGCCAAGTTCTTTTTACTTTCAAACCCTTAGCGGGAACACTGCTAAGGGTTTTTTATTGCGCCGATAACACAGCTTTTTATATAAATAGCCATCCTCTCTTTTTTTAAATCATAGAGGCTGGTAAATTTCTGCGAAGCACAGAGGGTAATAGGCTGCGGGCAGGAAATCTCTGTATAGGGTTTGCTTTTCTTAAAACCATTAATAGGAACTCGACCCTCTCCGACCTGCTTTTTTAATATATTTGAGGCCACCTTAGACTTGAGGTTGCAATAAAAAATACCTATGGAAACAAAAGCATTGAGTGTATGGCCAGTGCAAAGGGGCGAGTATGGCAAGTTGATTCCGCTTCTTGTTATGCAATTCTTCGCTTCTTTTAATTTCACTGTTTTATATGCCATGAAAGATACTTTGATTATCACGTCAAAGGGTTCAGGTGCCGAGGGTATTTTTATCTTAAAAGGGCTATTTGTTCTTGTTTTTGCCTTTTTGGCCATGGTAATTTATGCCAAATTAAGCAATATCCTTTCCCGTAGCAAACTCTTTTATGCCACTATCATACCCCTCCTTCTCTTCTTCTTAAGTTACGCTTTTGTGCTCTATCCTTATCGAGAAAGTCTAGCTCCCCACGAGAGCGCCAACTGGCTTGTCTCCTTTTTAGGTAAGAAGCGCGAACACTTTATTGCCGTCTACCGATACTGGACTGACTCCCTCCTTTTCATCGTCGCCGAGCTCTGGGGTAGTATCGTCATCACGCTGCTTTTTTGGGGTTTTGCTAATCGCGTCAATAACCTCCAAGAAGCATCACGCTTTTACACGCTCTTTTCCGCAGGAGGTCATGTAGGTGTAATCTGCGCAAGCCCTCTTATCTGGTTTTTCGCTACCCACTTTACTGATTATAAGATCACCATACAGTTGCTTATGGGCCTTGTGATTTTTGCTACACTCGTTATCATGGCAAGCTTCTCATGGCTTAGTAAACGCCTCTCCTTGGCTGAAAAAACTGCGCCCCCAACAAAAGAAGTGCTTCTTTTAAAAAAAGCTGCTTACTCATCTTTAGATCGCCCACTCTTGGGGCTATAGCCCTGATGGTCATCGCCTATGGCCTTTGCGTGAATATGATAGAAGTGAGCTGGAAAGCACTTCTTAAAAAACAATATCGCTCCCTACCGACTACCAAGCCTTTATGGGCATCCTTTCTGGGATAACAGGCGTTATATCCCTCCTCCTTGACCTCTTCGTGGGTGGCAACTTTATTCGTAAATGGGGTTGGTATCCTGCGGCACTCTCCGCCCCTCTTATTATCGCTATTACCACAGGGATCTTCTTTCTCGTTTACTTCGTCAGCACCACCCTTACTCTCATCATCCTGGCAGGTGCTTTCCACCATGTCCTTTGCAAATCCATGAAATATTGCCTCTTCGATACTACAAAGGAGATGGCCTATATCCCCCTTGATTCCGAAACCCAAACCAAAGGCAAACCCGCTGTCGACGTAGTCGCTACTCGCCTTGGCCAAGCAGGTTCCTCCTGGATCCAAACCGGCCTCCTTGAACTCTTTGGCGCCGGCTCCATCCTTTCCATCACCCCCTACCTCACCCCCTTCATCCTCCTCTCCCTCACCGCCTGGCTCTTCGGCATCCGACAACTCAGAGGCCCCGCTCTTGAGGCAACCCTTGAATAGCGATTTAAGTGCAAGCTTCGGGATTGATTTTAAATGAGGATTTATGCTTAAGTTGCACTTACTCGAAATCATAAGGAGCCTTAGATTTAATGAAAGTTTTAGTACCAGGTGGCGCAGGTTACGTAGGTTCACGCCTCATTCCGCTCCTTTTAGATAAAGGTTATGAAGTTGTTGTCCTTGATCTTTATTTATATGGAAGAGACCTTTTTAAAGGATTGAAGGGAGATCTCACAGAGATTCAAGGGGACATGCGCAATTTAGCCCTTGTTAAAAAGGCGCTAAAAGGCGTAGATGCCGTGATCCATTTGGCCTGTATCTCGAATGATCCCAGCTTCGAACTAAATCCCGATTTAGGTAAATCCATCAATCTTGATTGTTTTAAACCTTTTGTAAGCGCCGCTAAAGAAGCGGGCGTTCAGCGCTTCATATATGCCTCATCTTCTTCCGTTTATGGTGTAAAGTCAGAGCTTAATGTTACAGAAGATATGAGCCTTGAACCTCTTACCGATTACTCTAGATTTAAAGCCGAATGTGAAAAAATTCTGCTTAAAGAAGCAAAAGATGATTTTATCTGCACGGTTCTGCGTCCAGCAACGGTTTGTGGATATGCTCCACGCCAACGCCTTGATGTTGTTGTTAATATTTTAACTAGTTTAGCGTTCCATACGGGTAAAGTTAAAGTAATGGGGGGTGATCAAATGCGTCCTAACATCCATATTGACGATATGGTGCGTTGTTATCTTCATGTTCTTGAACAGCCTGTGGAAAAAGTTAATTATAAGACATTTAATGCGGGTTATCATAACCATACTGTTCGAAATTTGGGTGAGATTGTTGCCGCTGTTGTAGGCAAAAAAAGAGCTGTGGAACTTGTTGTCGAGCCCACAAATGATAACCGCTCTTACCATATCTCTTCTGCCAAAATTGAAAATGAACTGGGATTCCGTTCACTCTATACAATCGAAGATGCTGTTGAAAGTCTTGTGAAAGCCTTTGAATCGGGTGATCTACCAGACGCTTTGACAGATGATCGTTATTATAATATCAAAACAATGAAAACGGCAAACCTCCAATGAAATGTTTAGTTACGGGGGGTGCTGGTTTTATTGGGAGCCATCTTACGGAGCTTCTTTTAAATAACGCTCATGAAGTTGTTGTTATTGATAATCTAAAAGGAGGTCATTTAAAGAATTTCTCTTCGTTTATGAATCATCCCGGATTTACTTTTTATCAAGCCGATATTCGCGGGTCTATAGATGAGCATTTTGAGGGCATAGACTGGGTTTTTCATCTAGCAGGCGTTGCAGATATTATACCGTCCATAGAAAATCCCCGTGAGTATATTGAAACAAATGTACAAGGTACCTTTAATGTATTAAGCGCTGCTAAAAATGCAGGTGTAAAGCGTTTTATTTATGCAGCCTCTTCTTCCTGTTACGGTATACCAGATAATTACCCGACACCTGAAACAGCGCAGGCACGCCCTCAGTACCCTTACGCCCTTTCTAAATATTTAGGCGAGCAGCTTGTGATGCACTGGGCTCAAGTTTATAAGATGCCCTGCCTATCTTTACGCCTCTTTAATGTCTATGGTCCGCGTGCGCGTACTACGGGTTGTTATGGTGCAGTTTTCGGTGTTTTTTTAGCACAGAAACTCCATGGCAAACCCTATACAGTTGTCGGTAATGGCCATCAGACCAGGGACTTTACCTACGTAACAGATGTCGCAAGCGCCTTCATGAAAGCCGCGGAGTCAACGCTCTCTGGCGAAATCTTCAATGTAGGAAGCGGTGGTCATTATAGTGTGAATCGTCTTGTTGAGCTTCTGGGTGGTGAAAAGGTTCATATACCTATTCGTCCAGGCGAACCAGACTGCACTTATGCTGATACAAAAAATATTTACAAAGCCTTAAATTGGATCCCGCAGGTTACTTTAGAAGAGGGTGTTAGTAGGCTGCTGAGTTCGTTGCCTGATTTCCAAGATGCTCCACTCTGGGACTGCGAGAGCATTGAAAAGGCGACAGCTCCCTGGTTTAAATTTTTGGGGGCAAATGTTTCTTGAGCGTTTAAAAGATTTTACTAAGCATATTGAAGAGTGTCGTTACACAACAGAATCTGGAACTATTGATCACAAAGCGGCATTGCAAGAGGCTGTAAAGTTGCTTCATATGACGCGTGATCGCGGCGGTATTGTCTACGTTGTGGGTAATGGTGGCAGCGCCGGTATTGCTTCGCATTTCCATACAGATTTGCTTAAAGGGCTCGAAATTCCCTCCCAAACACTCTATGATTCTAATCTTATCACATGCCTGGGTAATGATTATGGTTATGAGCATATTTTCAGCTCACCACTTAAATTAATGATGACACCTCGAGATATGCTAGTGGCTATTAGCAGCTCGGGTAAGTCTCCCAACATTCTAAATGCCGCCCAAGTAGCTAAAGAAAAAGGGGCGAACGTTCTCACACTCAGTGGCTTTCAGGCTGATAACCCCTTAAGAAAGTTAGGGCATCTGAATTGCTATCTCGGTTGCACCGAATATGGCCTTGTTGAAATAGGCCATTCGTTTCTTCTTCACACTATTACGGATTATCTCCATCAATGCAAGATAAAATAAAGTCTTTAGAAGAGATTAGAGGCAGCCTTTCTCTCTTAGAAAGCTCCGGTAAATGTATTGTACATTGTCATGGTGTTTTCGACCTTCTTCATCCAGGTCACATTCACCATTTTCGTGAAGCTAAAGCACAGGGAGATACGCTTGTTGTTTCTATTACACCGGACCGTTTTGTCAATAAAGGCCCTGGACGTCCAGCCTTTAATGAAACTTTGCGACTTCAAGCGCTAGCGGCACTTAGTGATATTGACTTCGTTGTTCTTAATAATGCACCTGATGCCATTAGTGCCATCAATCAGATCCGACCTAAAACCTATATCAAAGGTGCTGAATATAAAGATCATAGCAAGGATATTACCGGGAAAATAATAGAGGAAATAAATGCCGTAGAGTCTTTTGGTGGCTGCGTACATTACACCAGCGATGATGTTGTTTTCAGCTCCTCCTCTTTGATTAACCACCACATTGACCCGCCAAGCGAAGAGGTCCTGCGTTTCATGGGGTATATGAAAGGCAAATATAAAGCCGATGAGCTTCTTGCTGTGCTAGCCTCTTTGAAAGATCTCAAAGTCCTTGTTATAGGCGATGCCATTATTGACACTTACCAATATGTCACTCCTCTTGGTCAATCCGGCAAGGGGCTGCATATGACAGCGAAACTCCTTGAAAAAGAGCTCTTTCTTGGGGGCTCCTTAATTATTGCTAATCACCTTGCAGCTTTTTCTGATAATGTGACGCTCTTAACAGCTCTTGCCCACAATTGTCCTTACCGTGACTTTATTGACAAAACCCTTGATAGAAAAGTGCAAGCAGCTTTTCTAGAGCATGATCATCCGATGACGCTTTGTAAAAATCGCTATGTTTTACAGGATGGTAAACAATGTACCAAGCTTTTCGAGACCTATTCTTCAACAGATCCTATCTTGTCGCAGAGTGCCTCTGAGGAAATAATTGCCTATATTAAAGAAGAAGCTTCCGGTTATGATCTTGTTCTCGTCTGTGACTTTGCTAATGGCTTTACAAACGAAATGATTATTGAGGCTCTCTCGAATGTGGAAACCTTTTTGGCCGTTAATACACAAATAAATAGTGGTAATCGCGGTTATAACGTTATCACCCATTATAAACGCGCTGATTTTATCTCTTTGAATGAGGGAGAGCTCCGTCTTGCGGCTCACGATAAGTTAAGCCCTCTTCCTGTTGTCTTAAAACGAATTGCCACAAAACTCTCCTGCCCCTCTATTTCTATCACAAAAGGAATCGACGGCGTTCTCTGTCATGATCATTTGGGTGACTTGAGTATTCCTGCTTTTACCACATCTGTCGTGGACCGTGTGGGTGCAGGAGACAGCTACTTTGCTTTAGCTGCGATGTGCCTGGCTATTGGGCAGCCTTTTGATGTTGCGGGCTTTATAGGATCTCTTGCTAGCAGTATGAATGTGCAAGTTGTTGGTAATAAAGAATCTGCATCGATGCCGGCCCTGGGTAAATATTTAGTGAGGTTAATGAAATGAATCATTACTACGAAATGCTTCGCATACGCCGTATCGAAGAGGCTATTTCGCTTCGTTATCCCGAGCAAGAGATGCGTTGCCCCGTCCATCTTAGCATTGGTCAAGAAGCCGTGGCTGTGGGTGTCTGCCAAAACTTGCAGAAAAGTGATTATGTTGTTAGCGGTCACAGAGCGCATGCCCATTATTTGGCCAAAGGGGGAAGCCTGCCTCGCATGATTGCCGAAATCTACGGCAAAAAAACCGGTTGCTGTAAAGCTCGTGGAGGCTCTATGCACCTCACCGATTTAGAAAGCGGTTTTGTTGCTTCAACTCCTATTGTCGCAAGTAGTATTCCCATTGGTGTAGGCCTTGGTTTTGCTTCGCTTATGAAGAAAGAAGCGCGCGTGACAACGATTTTCTTTGGCGAGGGCGCGACAGAAGAGGGTGTTTGGTCGGAATCCCTTAATTTTGCGGCCCTTAAGAAACTCCCCGTGCTTTTTATTTGCGAAAATAACTTTTACTCCGTTTATTCCCCCTTGAGCGTTCGTCAGCCAGAGGCACGCGATCGTGTCGCTATTGCCAAGGCGCATGGTCTCTATGTAGAGTGTGGAGATGGTAATTCTGTGGAAGAAGTTTTTAGAAAAACGGGTGAAGCTCTGGCACATATTCGTGCGGGTATTGGCCCGGCCTTCCTTGAATTTACCACCTATCGCTTTAGAGAGCACTGCGGCCCCTACTTTGACAACCACATCGGTTACCGCAGTGAAGAAGAAGCGGCTTTGTGGGAAACACGCTGCCCTCTTAAATCTTATGTTGATCCTAGGGCTGAAGAACAGATTGCTGCCGAAATAAAGGCGGCTTTTCTCTTTGCTGAAAACAGCCCTTTCCCTGGTATTAATGAATGGCAATTGCAAAAGGAATCTATTTTATGCGTTCATTAAAATTTGCTGAGGCGTTGCTAGAGGCCTCAGACCAGGCGCTAGCCAGCGATCCGACTGTATATTTGATGGGAATAGGTGTGCCAGATCCTAAAGGTATTTTTGGGACAACAAAAGGACTCATCGAAAAATATGGGCCTGAACGCGTTCTGGACATGCCTGTTGCTGAAAATGGGATGACAGGTATTGCCATTGGCTCAGCTATTGGCGGCATGCGCCCTATTTTGACACATCAGCGCGCCGATTTTTGCCTGCTAGCACTGGATCAAATCGTGAATAACGCTGCCAAGTGGCGTTATATGTTTGCGGATCAGATGAAAGCGGCCGTCGTTATTCGCTTGATTATTGGGCGTGGCTGGGGACAAGGGCCTCAACATTCGCAATCACTGCAAAGCATTTTTGCAGCTATTCCCGGATTAGTAGTTGTAGCCCCGTCTAACCCTTATGATGCTAAAGGCTTGATGCTTAGCAGTATAAAATCAGATGACCCTGTGATTTATCTAGAGCATCGCTGGCTACATAATACGCATGGCCCTGTTCCAGAGGAGATCTACGAAGTAGAGATTGGTAAAGCGAAAGTAATCAAGGAGGGTTCTGATGTCACTCTTATTGCCTCTTCCTATATGACTCTAGAGGCGCGCAAAGCTTTAGCATTAGCAGATGAGATCGATGTCGAACTTATTGACCTGCGTACCCTTAGACCTCTCGATGAAAAGACGCTTATTACTTCTGTTAAAAAGACTGGCCGGGTCATTATCGTAGATGGCGACTGGAAAACAGCAGGACTTGCCGCCGAAATTGCCTGTTTAATCACAGAACACTGCTTTGAGGAGCTGAAAGCCGCCCCTATTCGCATAACATTTCCCGATACACATACACCCACAAGTTGGGCTCTATCAAACCACTACTACCCAGATTCTTATGATATAGCGATTGCTCTTCGTAAACTTTTTGGTAAAGAAACAGATACTCTTCATACAGAAATGATGAATAAACGTTTAACAGAACCTCTGGACACCCCAGATAGCAACTTCACAGGACCCTTTTAAGATGAAAAAAGTTCTTATTATTGGTAGTAATTCTTTTTCCGGCAGTGATTTTGTCGATCTTCTCCTCGACACAGGTGAATATGAAGTTATGGGGATTTCCCGCTCCCTGGAAAAAAATGCCCTCTTCCTCCCCTATAAACACCACAACAGTGGCCACTTTTCCTTCCATCAAATCGATCTCAATCATGATCTAGACAAGTTGCAAACACTTCTGGCTCGTTTTGAGCCTGAATATATTGTCAACTTTGCCGCGCAAAGTGAAGTTGGTCCTAGCTGGGATCATCCCGAAGATTGGTTTCAAACAAATGCTGTGGGCACAACAAAGCTTGCCAACATGCTCA
Source organism: Parachlamydiales bacterium (assembly GCA_009885615.1). Lineage (GTDB taxonomy): Bacteria > Chlamydiota > Chlamydiia > Chlamydiales > VFKH01 > VFKH01. Next base: position 15,566 of record VFKH01000018.1, on the reverse strand, counting down.
AAGAGCTTCCCTACTTAAAGAACTATGTGCATATCTCTTCTCCTGAAGTTTATGGCACCTGTGAAGGAAACATCTCCGAAGAAGCGCCCCTTAATCCAAGTACCCCCTATGCTGCTTCAAAAGCCGCTGCCGACCTTTCTCTCTTCACTTTTGCCAAAAACTTCCCTTTCCCTTTAACCATGATTCGGGCAACAAATGTCTACGGCGCCCATCAACAACTCTTCAAAATTATTCCTCGTACAGCTATCTACCTGAAACTTGGCAAAACAATCGAACTTCATGGCGGCGGCGTAGCTGTCAAATCCTACATCCATATTCGTGACGTTTCTAGAGGAACTCTTCTGACTATGGAAAACGGCCAAAAAGGCGAAATCTACCACTTCTCTCCAGACACAGGCGTTGCTGTAAAAGATGTTGTGCAAACAATTTGCGCCAAGATGGATGTCGATTTCAACAGAGCCACAAAAACAGCTCCTGAGCGCCTCGGCCAAGACAAAGCCTACACCATCGATTCCTCAAAAGCGCGTAAAGCCTTTGGCTGGAGCCCTCAAATTTCCCTAGAAGAGGGGATCTCTCAAACAGTTGATTGGGTTTCTTCCTATTTTGCCGAAATTGCTCATGAGCCTCTTCAATATATCCACAAGGCCTAAAATATGGAAATTGATCTACTTGCAAATTATCCGCGGACGAAGCGCAATATTGCGGAACGTGGCCAGATGAAAACAGAAGACGATCGCGCTATTGCCCGGCAATTTGGTAAAGAGTTTTTCGATGGTGAGCGCCGTCATGGTTATGGGGGCTTTAACTACCAGCCTCGTTTTTGGCAGCCGGTGATACCTGATTTTCAAAAGCATTACAATCTGCAGCCTAAAAGCCGTGTTCTCGATATTGGCTGTGCTAAAGGTTTTATGCTCTACGACTTTCTGCAACTACTACCAGGTGTTCAAGTCACAGGTGTTGATGTTTCTTCCTATGCTATTGAAAATGCCGAACCTCTAGTACGTCCCTTCGTGCAAAGGGCAGATGCTAGGGCGCTTCCTTTTGAAGACAGTTGCTTTGATCTCGTTATTGCCATCAATACACTCCATAATCTCTCTGGGAAAGACCTCGAAATAGCCCTCCAAGAGCTCATGCGTGTTTCCAAAGGCAATGCCTTCATCACTGTAGACGCCTACCGCGACGATGCCGAAAAAGAAGCTATGTACGCCTGGAATCTTACAGCCCAAACAATCCTCCATGTCGATGAATGGAAAAAGCTCTTTGCCAAAGTTGGTTATACAGGCGACTATTACTGGTTTATGCCATGAGGACACTTGCTGCTGTTTTGACTCAAATAGGCTCTCCTCTAGAACTTCAAGAACTTACAATTCCCCCGCTTAAAAAGGGCCAAGTTCTGGTAGAGATCCACTATAGCGGGCTTTGTCATACACAGCTCAATGAAATACGAGCTCTTAAAGGCGAGGACAAATACCTCCCGCACACTCTCGGGCACGAAGGAAGCGGCATCGTTTTAGAAGTAGGTGAGAGCGTTACAAAGGTCCTTCCCGGCGATCATGTCGTCCTTTCGTGGATTAAAGGCTCAGGACTCGAAGGCGGCGGTTCCCTCTATTCTGACTCCGTGAATTCTGGCTCCATTTCCACATTCCTAACAAAAGCTATCATCTCAGAAAATCGCCTAATTCCCATCCCTGCCGATTTCCCTCTCAAAGAGGCCGCTCTTCTGGGCTGCGCCGTCCCTACAGGTGCCGGAGTCATCTTTAACACAATGAAACTGCAGCCCGGACAATCACTCGCTATTTTTGGCCTCGGAGGGGTTGGACAAAGTGCGCTTCTCGCAGCCCGCCACAGAGGTGCGCATCCTCTTATTGCTGTCGATGTGAATCCAGAAAAATTGGCCAAAGCTCTAGAACTCGGCGCCACCCATGCTGTCACTCCCGATCAAGTTTTTCCTCCTACGGACTTTGCCTTTGAATGTGCTGGCCGTAAAGAGGCTATGGAAAAGGCCTTCTCTTCAATAAAGCCCGGAGGCCTCTGCGTCATCGCCGGCAACCTCCCCTCTGGCCAAAAAATCGAAATCAACCCCTTTGACCTCATTCTGGGCAAACGCCTCTCGGGCACTTGGGGTGGTGAAAGCTCCATCGACCATGATGTGAAAAACTACATACACCTCTACCAAAACAAGGGATTCGATTTCACACCCCTTATCACCCACATGGTAGGCTTACAGGACCTTAATAATCTTATCGCCGATTTAGCCAGCGGTAAAGTGGGGCGAGGCCTTGTCCAAATGCTCTAGAAAACCCTTCTTTATTAATCTAAATGGCTAGTAGGATATTAATAATAACAACCATCTTCGCTATCGATAAAATTAATATTTTTGTAATAGAAAATATTTTCCTGAACGCACTTGGGATAATTGACTCATGTTACGCAGGGCGCATAGATTCGCGTAATTTTCTTAACTCAAGATAGGCCATTTGATTCGCTCTAATCACAAGTTTATATTTGAGTGCAAAGTGGTTTAAATGGGTCTGCATTTTCATTGGAATTCTTTCTCCAGTTAAAAGCGACAACTACGCTGACACAGGGGGGTCGCAGAAATGCAGGTCTTTGTGGACAATTGCAAATCCAATTGGCAGGGCTACATCTCCATAACGAAGCAGCGCTGACAGCAAATTAATACCTTTGACGCATCTGCCTTTAGCATACTCAATTACATATGGGTTTTTTTCAGGGACGACTAAAATACTAATGTTCAAGAAGTTATTAGGGCTTAATAACGCTTTCTGCTAGAGGGTTTTCTGCTGGTTATTAACACGATTGGAACCAGAGCCTCTTTAAGCCGCTTTTATCAAATGGATGAGTCAGCTGCCCACAGATATAAAAACTAAATTGATAGCAATCGATGGCAAGCATTTGAACGGAGTGATTGGCGAGAGTAAGGTTCATCTTGTTGCTGCATGGGAGAGTACTCGAGGGCTACTTTTGGGGTAAGTAAAGGCCGAAGAAAAATCTAATGAAGTTACAGCTATTCCAGAGCTTTTGGATACGATAGATATTACAGGTGCTAATGTGACCATCGATGCTGCGGGATGTCAAAAGGAAATTGCTAAGAAAATTCAAGAAAAAGGCGGAGATTACACACTTACTCTGAAGGCCAATCAAGGGATGCTACATGCAGGAGCAGAAAACTTTTTTGTGTGAGTCAGGAAGCCGTGGACGAAGCAGAAGATACTGATTGTAAGATTGCTATAACTTCAGATAGGGGTCATGGAAGAATTGAAGAGCGCAAAGTTTTTGTAACCAATAACTTAGATTTTCTGGACTCTCGTAAAGAATGGGTGAGCATAAAATCTATGAGAGAGGTAACTTCTACACGTATTTGCAAAGGTAAAGAATCAAAAGAAAAGAGATACTACATATCGAGCAAAGAGTGGCTTCCACAAGAAGCAGCCTTGGCCATACCTAGTCATTTTTCTATAGAAAACCATCTTCACGGGTGTATGGATATGATTTTTTGTGAGGATGCGCGCCAGGCTAATGCCTTAGATGTAGCTGAAAATCTAGTAATGTTTAGAAGAACAGCTATGGCATTGATAAAGCAGGATATCGCAGGGACCTTGGGCGAAGCCAAGCTCCGGAGAGAAGCTGCATGGGATGATACTTGCGCCTTGCTTATACTAGGCAAATTATTTAGAACGAAGGACCAATCTTTTTAATGAAAAGGCCCTGTGGAATTGCTGACAATTCTTTACAAAAAACAGTCTTCTGTACATCTTTAATGCATGTCTTTGAAAATTTATAGTGCTATCGTATTAATAATTATAAGCCTCCTATTGTGGATAGCTCTTGAGAAATCAAACGAAGTCTCTAGTCAGCATTCTTTGGCCTCTTTTTTAACGGAACAAATTCAGGAAGATCTCTTAATAAAACCCATTGATAAACAATCTCTAGATACAGCATGGGATCAAATTTCTCATAATACTGGTTATGTTCGCTATAAATTAATAAAAGGAAAATTTACGGCAGCGGCTAGGCCCTCTACAAAAAAGCATTCTCGTTATGTTGTTATTACAAAAGCGCTTAATGCTATTTTCTCATCTGCTACCTATCCAGATTTAGACTTTATAGTCTCATTAGGAGATTTCGAACTAGACAACCCATTAACCGCCCCTATTTTCACCTTTGCCAAGCACTCATCAGCAAAAAAATTAATATTGATGCCTGACTTCGAGGCGTTAAATAAAATGGATCGCTCTTATCTAAAAAACCAAATTTTACAATCTAATAAAAACAATCTTTGGATAAATAAACAAGATGTTCTCTATTGGCGAGGTTCCTCAACGGGCCCAATATTCAACGCCCATATGCTGAAAAATAAGTTATGGCTAAAGTCTGCGCGTTTTTATTTGGTACATCTATCTGAAAAATACCCAGAGTATATAAATGCTCATTTTGTTCGATATTGTCAAATGTCACAAGATTCTATATCTAAAATAGCTTCAATTATGCCTTTAGCTCAGGTAGTACATCCTAAAGACCATTTAATCTATAAATACCTCATAGATGTAGATGGCAATAGCTGTTGTTATTCCAGAACCTACTGGATTTTATTATCTAATTCCGTTGCCCTAAAACAAAAAACAGAAAATATACAATGGTTTTATAAAGGTTTAAAACCGTATATTCATTTTGTGCCCTTATGTCATGATCTGCATGATTTAATTGAAAAAATTGAGTGGTGTAAACTTCATGATAATGAAGTTCGAAAAATCTCTGAAAGAGCTTCTCAGCTTGCACTAAGCTGCCTTTCTTATGAAGAAAACATCCATTATTTATCAGATTTACTAATTGCATATTCTGCATGCCTGACGTTCAGTCCTTTAATTGATAAAGAGGATCAGCAGGTAATTGATAAAGAGGATCAGCAGGCTTCAATTTCATTAATTGATAAAACCATGGAAGAAACCATGAAAGAGATATCTTTCTTGAATTATTCTGGAAGCCATTTGGGTATCTAGCACACAAATAATTCCAGACACACTTCCCACCGTTACCATGCCACTCAATGCAGCTACTTGGAACTTCCACGAAGTCTCTGAGATTTTGATCTTTTGCCTGTAAGCGGCGGATTTTTTTTGGCAAGGCTAGGGTAGAAGCGCTCTTTAAAGTAGAATAGATGGATATGTTTGGCCTGCATTTAATCTGCCCTTCTTATATAAATAATAACAATGCACCTTCTATAAGTATTTATTGAAAGTAGATTTTTTTTATATATTTAAGATTACCCTGCCATGCTCATTAGAGGAATATTAGTCCTTAAGTTTTTCTTCAGCACGAGGGCTTAGGTAGTCTTTGTGCTGCCCAACTTCAAGAAGGATTTGGTAGGCGCGGTTTTGTACCTTAGTAGGTACACGGCAGCTACGGTCGGAAAGCATCATATCACGAGCTAGCTCGATGCAATAATTAACAAAGTCAAAAGCACTTTTTGAGTTTTTTTTAAGATATTCGGTTGTTAGGTCGGGCATGGAGATTCCTTAGGTAGGGGTTTTAAGTATTTATGTTCTTCTGCGATGATAATAGATCGTAGAATTTCGTAAGCTGTTTGAAGATTGTCGTTAACAACTTGGTAGTCATATAGATGTGAAAAAGATATCTCATATTCAGCAAGAGCTAAGCGTTGAGCGATAGCCTCACAACCTTCTGTGCCTCTTTTTTCTAGGCGATGACGCAGTTCGACCCAGGAAGGGGGGTGAATGAAAATAGAGACGTGGGGAATGCCGAGCATTCTAATCTGGTTTTTTCCTTGTGCATTAATGACAAGAAGAACGTGATGGCCAAGAAGCTGTTCTTTGATAATTGTCTCATAAAGTGTACCATAAGAGTGATCAAAAATAGATACGTATTCAAGAAAAGCATTTTGCTGCAGTTTCTCTTCAAACTCAGTTGAGGAGATGAAATAGTAATCCTTTCCAGGGATTTCATGAGTTCTTGGGCTTCTTGTCGTACAGGAGATACTTTGAGTAACGGTTTTAAATTCATCACATAGCATTTTAGCCAGCGTTGTTTTACCGGTGCCACCAGGGGCGCTTAAAATAAAAAGAAGACCTCGGCTTAAATTTCCCACTAATTTATTCGACATTTAGCACCTGTTCACGTATACGAGCCAGTTCAGTTTTCATTTTAAGGACGGCTTTAATGATCATTAAGTTATGGCTCTTGGAAGAAAGAGTGTTTATTTCCCTATGAATCTCTTGAGAAAGGAAATCTAAAGCTTTACCGACAGGCTCAGAGCTCTCTAGAAGGTCTGAAAATTGATTATAATGAGAAAAAAGACGTGTAAGTTCTTCTGTGATATCTATTTTTTCAGATAAGAGAGCAATTTCGCGTAAGATCCGATCTTCTTCAAAGGGGGTTATCATGAGTTTCGCGTAGAGATCTTCAAGTTTCTCCCGATAACGAGCCGGCTCTGTGGAGGAAATTTTTTGTACAAGAATAGTTTCTTCTTTCAATACCTCAAGACGCATTTCGAAGTCTTTTTTGAGAGCAAGGCCCTCTTCTTTTTTCATAAGTAGGCAGTGATTAAGGGCCTTTTGAAGAGCTTCTCTTAAAGTAGGCTCGATTTTAATGAGTATGGAGCTGTTTTCTTCTCTTATAAAAAGTTCAGGATACTGTGAAAGAATTTCGAGGGTGATCGGTTTTTTTTTAAGACCAAGTTCAATTTCTATTTGCTGATAGGCCTGCTGAAGTTGTTTTACAAAAGGAATATTTACAGATAATTGAATAAGGGCTTCTTGGTGAAAGGCCACCTGGATATGGACCATGATTTGGCCCGAGGTAATTGATTTTAGGATAAGAGCCCTTACCCTAGTTTCAAAATACCGCAGTTCCCTAGGCATATGGCAGTTAATCTCAAGATTCTTCTTGTTAACTGTATGGATCTCAATAGTAATACGGGCCTCGGGAGCATCAAATACCCCTTGTCCATAGGATGTCATACTCTTCAAATTACAACCTTTAAAGTAGATTATAAATTGTAACTTATGTCATCTTCTTCGTCAATGAACCTCTTACGTAAGACACTTATAACTGCGGCACTTCCATATGCTAATGGGGCTTTGCATTTTGGACATATAGCCGGGGCCTACTTGCCAGCCGATGTTTTTACTAGATATTGCCGTCTTAAAGGCCGTGAAACACTTTTTATCTGCGGTTCGGATGAACATGGGGTGGCTATTACGATGAGTGCAGAGCTAGCCGGCCGTACTCCACAGGAGCAAGTGGATCATTTTCATTTGCTTAATAAAAATATATTTAAAAAATTAAATATAAGTTTTGATCACTATTCCCGTACAACCTGGCCAGGTCATAAAAAATTTACGATTCAATTTTTTGAAGATCTTTTAGCCAATGGTTTTATAGAAGCTAAAGAGACCCTCCAACTTTATTGCGAAGAAGAGAAGAAGTTTTTGGCCGATCGATATGTTATAGGAACCTGTCCACGATGTGCTTTTACGGAAGCAAGAGGGGATGAATGTCAAAAATGCGGAGCCTCTTACGAAGCGGAAGAGCTTGGAAATTCACGTAGTAAAAAAAGTGGCTCTAAACTTGTACTTAAAAAAACTACTAACTGGTTTTTACTTCTCGATAAACTACGTGATAAAGTTGAACATTGGATCGAAGATAAGAAATGGAAGCCAAATGTTTTAAAATTTATCAAAGGCTATTTGAAAGAGACCCACCCCCGTGCCATTACAAGAGATACCCCATGGGGGATTCCTGTACCCCTTAAAGAGGCTGAAGGAAAGGTCTTTTACGTTTGGTTCGATGCACCCATTGGCTATATTTCAGCCACCGCCGACTGGGCAGAAGGAGTGGGTGATCCTGAGCTTTGGAAAAGTTATTGGCTTGATCCAAATACGCATTATGTTCAGTTTATTGGTAAAGATAATATCCCTTTTCATGCTGTTATTTTTCCAGCTATGGAGCTTGGGCAAAATATTAATTATAAGATGGTTGATGATCTTCCAGCGAACGAGTTTTATAATTTAGAGGGACGTCAATTTAGTAAATCGGATGGATGGACAATTGATTTAGTTGATTTTTTAACCCGTTATTCTGCTGATCAGATTCGCTACACAATTGCAGCTAATGCCCCTGAAAGTGCCGACTCGGAATTTACATGGAAGGATTTTCAAAGCCGTTGTAATAGTGATCTTCTTGGAAAGCTTGGAAACTTTGTTAATCGCGTTCTTGTATTTACCTTTAATCATTTCAATGGGCAGATGCCAGCGCTTATAAATAATGAAGAGGATAATTATTTTTTGGAATCTCTCCAAACAAAGGTAGAGGAGATAGAAAACTATTTCGAACACTATCAGTTAAGAAAAGCTGTAAGTACTCTTATGGAACTTGTACACATAGCCAATTGTTATTTTGATAGCCGAAAACCCTGGACAGTGCTTAAGCAAGACAGGGTACGCGCTGGTACAATCATCGCATACTCTCTTAAAGCTATAGAAGTAATCAGCCGTATAGCTTCCCCGATTATCCCAGATACGGCTACTCAAATAAACACATTTTTAAATCTACCCTTAGAAGAAAATAAGACTTTAAATAAGCCTCATGTTTTATTTACAAAAATTGAAGACAGTCAAATAGAAGAAGAAATAAAAAAGATGCAAACACCTTCTCCTGATTTTTTAAAGCCTCAGATAGATCCTTTAAAACCTTTTATTGATATCGGAGATTTTGATAAAGTAGATCTACGCGTAGGTCTTGTTTTACATGCAGAAAAAGTCGCTAAGAGTAAAAAACTTCTGCGTTTAGAAGTCGATATTGGCCTAGAAAAAAGACAGGTGCTTTCGGGTATTGGTCTCGAGATAGCGCCTGAGGAGCTTATAGGAAAAAAAGTTGTGATTATAGCAAATCTTAAGCCTATAACAATGATGGGTTTAGAGAGTAGCGGCATGCTCCTCAGCATAGTCGATGGCTCTGGACTTAAAGTCCTAACCGCAGAACTATCTCCTGGTAGCATTGTTGTTTAGCTTTTCTTTAAGGCCTGTATGACGCTCGCTAACACGATTATTTCCAATAGCTATATGAATAGCTTTTGCACTTCCGGCTAGGACAACTAGTTTTCGGCCCCTTGTTACTGCTGTATAGAGAAGATTTCTTTGCAAGAGCATAAAATGGCTTGTATGGACAGGCATAACAATACAAGGTGCTTCACTGCCCTGATACTTATGAACAGATACGGCATATGCTAGTGTTAAACTATCGCATTCAGTGTAATCATAAGGGACAATACGTTCATCAAAACATACAAGGACTTGCTGATCTACAGCATCTATTTTGACAATACGTCCGATGTCACCATTATAAACCTCTTTCTGATAATCATTAGATAATTGCATTACCTTGTCTTTTAAATGAAATCGCCTTCCAGATACCATCAGAGGTTCTTCTGAGGGGTTAAGAGCTTCCTGCAAGAGGAAATTCAGGTTTTCAATGCCCACAACCCCTTTTTTCATAGGAACAATGACTTGGATGTCATTAATACGGTTAAACTGATAACGTTTTGGTAGACGATTTTTCACAAGATCCACGATTTCGAGAGCTAGTTTTTCGGCATCTTCTTCTTTTACAAAGAAAAAGTCATGACCACCTAGTTCCGGAAATTCGCCAGCATTAATACGATGGGCATTTGTGATAATATGAGAACCCTTGGCCTGGCGAAAGATTTCAGTTAGACAAAAAGTCGGCAAAAAATTTGAATTTATAATATCTTTAAGAATATTGCCAGGGCCCACACTTGGGATTTGGTTAATGTCACCTATGAGGATAAGCCGTGCTGTGCTTGGGATGGCTTTTAGAAGTCCGTACATCAAGAAGGTGTCAATCATACTTGCTTCATCAATGATGATGATATCACACTCTAGAAGGTTCTCAGCGTTACGTTTAAATCCGTTATTTGTAAAAGACCACTCAAGTAAACTATGAATGGTTCTAGCTTCAAAACCGGTAATCTCACTCATGCGTTTAGCAGCTCTTCCAGTAGGTGCAGCAAGAAGTATACGCCTTGTGATGTGGCGGCTGATTGTAAGAATAGCTTTAGTGATAGTGCTCTTGCCAGTACCAGGTCCTCCTGTAATAATAAGCATCTTTTCTTTTAGGGCTGCAAGAACAGCCTCTTGTTGGTGCTCAGCCAGAACTATGTTGAGATCCTCTTGAACCCAGATAAGGGCTTTCCTTCCATCAAACTCACGGGTTATTGTAGGCATGGTTTTAATGCGTACAAGTTCTCTTACAATACCCATTTCAGAGGCATAGAGTATTGGATGGTAGAGAAGATCCAGATCTTTGATAATTTCTTTAGCCTTAACAAGGATCTCAATGCGCTCTTTAATGAGATCTTCGCTTAGTTCGATCAGGGTATGTACTAATTTAATAAGATCTTTTTCTGGAAAACAGGAGTGCCCCTCTGATGAGATTTCAAAGAGTTGATGAATAAGAGCCGCATCTACCCTTAAGGGATGGTCTTTAGAGATACCCATACGTTCGGCGATTTTATCTGCTGTTTTAAAGCCAATGCCACGAATCTCTTGAGCCATCCTATAGGGATTTTGCTGCACTATTTCAATAGTTTTTTCACCCCAGCGTTTATAGACCTTGGTAGCAAGACTTGGGGTTACATCAAATTGCTGAAAAAAAACCATCAGCTCACGAACAGCTTTTTGTGTCTGCCAGCAGGAGATGATGCTTTCGAGTTTTTTCTCACCAATACCTTCGATTGTCAGCAATTTATCTGGGTTCTTATCGATAATATTAAGCGTCTCTATTCCAAAAACTGTAATAATTTTTTCAGCAAAGGCCGGACCAATACCGCGAATCATCCCTGAAGCCAAATATTTTTGAATAGCCACCACATCTTGTGGTTGGACAATAATAACCTTTTCAATTGCGAATTGCATGCCATGCTGCGGGGCTACTTTCCATTGACCATAACAAGAGACACTCTCACCTGGCTTGATCTCAGCAATGGTGCCTACAATTGTTGTTAATTCTCGCTTCCGAGGCTCCTGAATTTTGGCAACAGTAAAGCAATTATCCGGGTTAAAGAAGGTTATACGCTCTATTGTACCAAAGATCTGTTGCATGCCAATGATATTAACGAGAAACGAATTGCCTAAAAAGACCTTTTTTTACTACCATGTATCCGCAATCTATTCCGGGTTAGCTCAGCGGTAGAGCAGTGGACTGTTAATCCATTGGTCGCTAGTTCGAATCTAGCACCCGGAGTTTCTTATAATAAGGCAGTTACAGCAATCGTTGTAATTGCTTTTTTTTTGTATAGGGCCGGCGATGCACTTTCCTACAAAAATATAATCCAAGTCTTAAGTTTTTCAGTTTTCCCAAGCAGAATTTATAGTTAAAATTTTTCGGAAGGGCAATCGTTATGGAATAGGAATATAGGCCTGTTTTTAAAGCCTCTGATTGCTATTATACCGATCGTAATACTTTTTCGGATCTTTGCTGGGCATAGGGTATTCATTTCTTTTCAGAAAGTTAAAGGCAATCAAGAGAGCTTGCTTATTAAGCCTGTATAATGGTACCCGTCTAAAAAAAGGAATTTTTATGACAATCTCTCTTGTTAAGAAAATGGTACACAATCACGCCGTTCGAACTTTTTTTGGGCCCCTATTTTTGATGGCGGTTACTCCACCAATTGCGATTCTTGCCTATTTAATTAACAAAGATTTTTCAGGTTCTATTGTCCAATTTATCCACGCTTGTATGGACCAGGGCTTCTTTAACATTTTGATATCTGCTTGGAAGCCTCTTTTTTGGGGCAATCAAATAGCCTGGACTATGATCGTATTATTTTCCCTATTTCAAATCTTACTCATGCGTCTTTTGCCAGGTAAGCAGTTTAAGGGGCCTCTAACTCCCAAAGGGAATACACCCATTTATAAGGCTAATGGGATTTTGGCCTACGGGGTAACCCTTGCAACTTTTCTTATTTTATCTTTGGGTTTTAAGCTTTTTTCACCCTCTATTGTCTATGACAACCTGGGCTACTTAATTGGGGCTCTTAATGTCTTCAGTCTCGCATTTTGCCTGGTTCTTTATGTGAAAGGAAAATACTTTCCCTCAAGCTCTGACTCAGGGACTACAGGCAATATGCTGTTTGATTACTATTGGGGAACAGAGCTGTATCCAAGAATTTTGGGTGTAGATATTAAAATGTTTACCAACTGCCGTTTTGGAATGATGAGCTGGTCTTTGATTATTTTGTCATTTGCCTTTAAACAAAAAGAGCTTGGAATACTGGCAGATTCGATGATCGTTTCAGTAGCCCTCCAAATTATTTACTGCGCTAAGTTTTTTATTTGGGAAACGGGGTATTTAAGGTCTTTGGATATTATGCATGATCGAGCAGGCTATTATATTTGTTGGGGATGCCTTGTGTGGGTGCCCTCTATTTACACCTTATCAGCCCAGTACCTTGTACTCCATCCAGTACATTTGGGTTTTGGACTTTCATCGGCGATAGTTGCCTTAGGTATTTTATCGATCCTTATCAATTATAGAGCAGATATCCAAAGACAAAATGTGCGCGCCCATCCTAAAACAGTCCTTATTAATGGAAAAAAACCGGTTTTAATTCCTGTTGAGTACACAACAATCGAAGGGGAAAAGAAAGAAAGTATCCTTTTAGCATCGGGCTTTTGGGGAATTGCGCGCCATTTTCATTATGTTCCAGAAATATCAGGAGCATTTTTTTGGTCCTTGCCAGCTCTTTTTACCGATTTTATGCCTTATTTTTATGTGGTTTTTCTCACCTTGCTCCTTCTTGATCGATCACAAAGAGATGAGAAGAGATGCCAAAAAAAATATGGTGAGGGATGGAAGCTTTATACTCAAGCAGTGCCCTATAAGATGATTCCTGGCTTATATTAGAGATAATATAAGAGCCTTTATTTAGGTATTAAGCGCTCCTTTTGGCTTATACAACAGTGTATAGGCTAAGTAGATTTGGCTAGCCTACAGATTATCACCCCGTAAGGAGCGTCTTTTAGGCCCGTCACTACGTAGCACAGCTTTGGAATGAAGAAGTTCGGCAGCCTCTGCTGAATCAGTCACTTTAGAAGCACTACGTGCCAGCATTTCTTCTTCAAACGCAGTGAGTACAATAGCTCTAAGCCCAGCTTCTCTCCATTTAGAGAAGGGGTTGCATGCTATTGAAATATTATGAGCAAGGAGTAGGGCATCTAGGAGCGCTTGATTTGCGCCTTGTCCTTTAAAGGGACTCATAGGGTGAGCTGCATCGCCAATCAAAGTACAGGCCCCAGCTTTTTCTAATAATTTCGGATGAAGTAATTCTCGGTCATACACGGGATAACCCGAAATTTGTGCAGGTAATGTTGCAGATAAAATGGAAGGAATGGGCCTGTGCCAATCGGCTCTACGACACGCCTCTTCTTTAAGTGCCTGTGGTCCTTGTGCACTCAAGGCTTTCGCTTCTTCTTCTTGTAGGGGGAAGCTAAATTGCCACATTATGGAGTCGGCAGAGTAGGGCATCATATAGATTCGCTCATGGCCATTGACAGTTTGAAAAACGGTCGCTGAGTCGAGCAAAGAACTTTCAATACCCTTAAGAGCTTTTAAAGAACATATTCCCAAAATAACTATGTACCCCATGTAACGTAAAGGATTAATATCTTCACCCAGAAGCAAGCTGCGAAGAGCGCTACGAATACCATCTGCACCGACTACCAAATTGGCGTTGGTCGTCTTTATCTCATTATTAACTTGAAAGCTCAGCTGAACACTTTTGTCTTCACATTCTTTCAAATCAACTAAGCGGTGCCCCCACTGTATAGCATCTGGGCCACCTAGTTGCTCAAGGAGTGCTAAGCGCAGGGCTTGCCTCGGTATATGCACATTTGTACGCTTTGGAGATTTTTTAATGTTTGCATGCATCCGGACTCCCCATTCAGTAATTTCTTTTCCGTCTGTAGTATGCACTACATGGCGTGTAGAATTACTGGCCTCTTTTAAATCGAAAAGGCCGAGTCCTTTGATAGCCTTACTTGCTTGTTGTAGGGTAAGACCGTAACCCTGAGCGCGTGCATCAAAGCTCGTATCCTTCTCATAAAGGGTGAATGGAATGCCGCGATGCAAGCAAGCAACGGCCAGTGCTATGCCGCCTATACCTGCGCCAATAATGGCTAAATGAGGATAGTTTACTGCATCTGCCAGGGGATTGCTGGAAGCCGGAATCAAACCAGAGCCACTACAATGAGCACATAAATATTGAGGAATCTTAGGGCGAAGAGAGATCTTGCCTTCAGCTTTAGCTTTTTCAAATTCATTAAGGGCTATTTCAAAGCCAAGTTTCGATTGCTTGCGAAGCTTATAGTTTTTTTTGCCGCTTCCAGAACATTTTGGACAAATAGTCCAGTAAGCTTTTTGATTTTCCACTTATTCAATCTCATTTCAATTTCGTCTATTTGGCAAGAAATTAAAGATCGTTACAGAGCTCTTGCAAGGCTTAACCATCCCGATGTGGGAGGGAAGACAGCCGCTATGAAAGAAATTAACAGACAGTATGAAGAAGCCTTGTCATACATTAATGACAAGCTGTGAAGAGCTCTTTGAAATATTTTGGAAAAATTTATGATTAAATTATTAATAGCTCTCCCAGTCAATGTTTTTCTTGGCTTTTTGGCTGCGTTTATTTGGATTTTTGCCACCTACATGTTCCTGAAGCACGGCCATTTATATAAAGGGTATGAACTTTTTGCATATTTCGAAAGAGATTTGTCTTTTTATCTACAAGTTGGAAAGGAGTTAATCACCTTGTAGATTTTTTTTACAACGTAACTTGTATCTGGGAGCGCTTATTCTATAGTTTTTCAACTTGCTTGTTTTCGCATTCGCAATCGAAGACTGAAGTGTTTCGATAATGGTGCACTGATGGTGCACTTGGTCGTAAATAATCACCAAAATTGGCGATAGGCGGCAGCAACTCTTTCTGTCTTGTGTGCTTAATCTTCTTGTTGCTATTAATCTTAGTGTGTTGTAGCTTATTGACTTAAGCAGGACTGTTAATCCATTGGTCGCTAGTTCGAATCTAGCACCCGGAGACTTACTGGTTGATGTGACATTGCGGTAAGAGTCAGAAAGGGTTCTCGCAGTGTCACTAACAGCTTTTTCCCATCCAATTTCAAGTTCGAAAAGACAAAATTCAACAATTGCTGTTTTTCAGGTATCTTCGAACTTATGAAGATTTCCTTCGCCCGTTTAGCCAAATCCAATACTGTCTTCGCCGTAATCAAACAAGTCGCGTCTGCATTGACATGAGCTTTCATCTCTGACGTGATCTCTCTTTGGCGTTTCTTGTACCCTTCCAATTTAAGATGATAGGTTTCGGAGTCTATACCGCCATCTACCCCCTGTGTCAGCATAGTTGTCGCATTTAATCGGATGAAGGAGTCCAATGAGAATGCAGACAAAATATACAAAAACATTTAAGATAGAAGCAGTTAAGAAGGTAATGT
>VFKH01000005.1 GCA_009885615.1 Parachlamydiales bacterium | reverse complement strand
TTAGTCCCTGATAAACGACGAAATTTTTCATCATTCAATCCTTTCACCTTTTCAAATTTCATAAAATCCCAAATGGCTTGGAGTATCCAGGAAATCTGATATTGAGTCAAAACCCTAGTTTCGAAAGAGGTCTACTATTAATATTGTGAATTTAAGCCATAGCTTTTTGTTCGAAAACCTAGGCGTTCCCTTTACTCCGTTCTTGGATTTCCCTTCATGTGCTTGGGCCCCCATTTAGCCCTAAATTTTAGCACAACATAACTTTGAGACCTGTCTACTTTTGGGGATCCATTATACTCCCTAAGGCTTAAGAAGCACTAGGATGCTAGTTAGATCACTTAGCCAATCAAGTGCCATTTTACCTAGCTGATCTAAAATAAAAAACCAAGCAAGCCAGAGGGCGAAGTCTCCAAAAAAAGCCTTAAGACCTTGCCCTAAGAAAGATATTTGTACTTGCTGTGCAAGACGGTTGATAATACCAAGAAAAGTATCTGTCATTAAAATAGTAAGTAGTGATGGAGCAGCAAGCTGGCAGGCAAGAGCAAATATTTTAGCCATAAAGCCTATGATAGCCTGCCAAAAAAAGGAATCGCCTTTTAAAAAGAGCTCTGCTGCTGGAAATTGATCCGGTGGTAATATCGTATAACTCTTAAAAAGGGCGTCCAAAAAAATAAAAGGGCCATCCAGCCAGAAAAATATTACTATCAACATCGAATTATAAAGAATACCATTGGAAGAGACTTGTGTTCCTGTTGTTGCATCTTGACCCGTTAAACTTGAAGAGCCTCTTTGAAAATCGATGAGTATGCCGGACATTTGAGCAATATTAAAAGGAATGGTTACTAAAAAACCTATAAAAAATCCAACAGCTGCCTCCTTAATAAAGTAACTAATTAATGCGGGGCTCCAATCCAAAGGAGGCACTGTGATAAGCAGCCCTGGCAATAAAATAAGGAAAAGTGCTATCGAAAAAGCTACGCGTGCGGGAGCTGGCATCAGCTTTGCTCCAAAAAAAGGAGCCATAACAACAACTGGCAGAATCCGCGCAATCCCTAGAAAAAAAAGGCTAACTAGGTGCTCAGGGAAATTTTTAGCCACCTCCATTATCTGCGTTGGTAATACACCCGTGATTGCAGCCATTAGAGGGTCTACATCTCCTTCCAAAGGTAGAAATTGGTAAAGATATTCACTGCGTATTGTAAAATCATCTCACCCAGCCACGAACCCATTATAAATATGGTAAAGACAACCGCTACAAGCTTTACAACAAAAGAAAGGGTTTGCTCTTGTACCTGAGTTGCAGCTTGTAGGATAGCTACAAAAAGACCTAATGCCATGCTAATTAAAACTGGTGGTCCTGAAAGAAGTAATACCAAAAAAAGCGCCTGATAGGAGAGTTGGAATATCTGTGAACGCATCATATTATTACCTAAAAGTTAAGACCAGGCCTTGTACAAGAACTGTCCAGCCATCGAGCATGACAAGTAGAAGAAGCTTTAGCGGCAATGATATTGTCATTGGCGAAAGCATCATCATTCCCATAGCAAGCAAAATGTTTGATGTGACAAGGTCTATCACAAAGAAGGGCAGATAAATAAGAACACCTATTTCATAGGCATCTTTGAGCTGACTTGTAATATATGAGGGCACGAGAATTAAAAAATCAGTTGGCTTGATATCCCCACGTAATTCAGCAGGAAATACTTTAAAAGCAAGTTGTGAAAAGCTTTTCATGTGAGCAGCGCTGGTATTACGCTTAAGAAAGTCCCTTAAAGGTTCACGCGTCTTCTCTATGACCTCAATAAGATAAAGAGAGCTCTCTCCTGAAAAAAGCTCTTTAGGGGGTTTTCCGTGAATAGTCTCTTTCCCAGCATTATACATAGCCATTCCTGTGGGAAACATTACATAAATGCTTAAAATAATGGCTAACCCATTAATAACCTGATTAGGAGGTGACTGTTGAGTTCCAATAGCACTCCTTAAGAGAGAGAGGACTACTGTAATTTTGATAAAGGCTGTCAGCAATATCATCATATAAGGCAATAGAGAAATAAAAGTAATAGCCACTGCTTGCGTGACAAAGCTTGGGGCCTTATTACTCGTTCCTATACTGGTAAATGTTGTGTTATTAACATCGACAACGCCTTGTGCCTCGAGGAAAAAAGGCATGAATAAAAGAAAGAGCCCTATTAAAAGAGTTCTCTTATATGTAATTAAGACTTGACCAACTGCTGAAAAGCGGTCTCTAAGGCTTTCCACAGTTCCTCCAGATTAACATTAATAATACCTGATTCTGTTTCTATGATACATTGCCCTGCTGGAACGCCCTCACGAGGGATGATACTAAAGCTATCTGGTTGGTCAATCACCTGCCTTAAGCTAGATTTTGAATCCTCAAAAAGAGATAGCTCTTTGGGGCTTATATAAAGGGTAAAGCGCCTATGCTGAGCTACAGCCTTAAGTGATTGCTTAACAATATCAATAAATATTTCCGGCTCTTCTACTAGCTTTTTACCTATAATTTTTTCTGCAGCCTTAATGGCCACAGGAATAATATTTTTTTCTGTCGCTGCTTTAATAAGCTGTAATGATTTTTCAAATTCAGCTAATTGCACTGCCCACTTCTGTAATCCCTCATTAAAACCTGCATCAACTGAGGCCCTTCTTTGAGCTTCTGTTTCCTCTGCATCTTCTATTTTCTTACGAGCAAGCTCTTCGTTCATTACTTTGATAAGCTCTTCAGCAGATAGTGTATCTGTATATTCTGAAGGAGAGAGTACTCTCTTGCCAGGACTTAAATACACATCATCATTATATAAAAGAGAAAATAACTTTCTAGACCTAGTCACTTTAGAGCCCCTATCAACCTTATTACTTGCTCGAGAACCTTATCCCGTGCCCTCCCTTCTAAAGGAATTGCTCTATCTTCTTCAATCCATTTCTCTATTTGTTGGCCGCGAGCTCTGTCTAAATAATGAATAAGATACCAGTGCCAGCTTTTTTCTTCTCCGCTAATGAGGCGCGAAAGCCTCCAAAGTCCAGCAGAATGAATTAAACTTTTGGGATTTTCATGTTCAATCCAAAAAGTCGCTGATTTACTTTCTTGTAAAGGTATAAGGGATTCTTTCATGCAATATTCAAAGTATTGCTTTTGTAAGGGAGTAAAAAATGAGATCAATAATGACTGCTGCTCTTTAGATATAACCCTCTTAAAGTCTAATGCAACATCATGAATTCCCATTAAATCTATTAAATGCATCACCCGTGCTCTAGGCATAAATAGAAGCTCATCGAGAGGTGAGGAGGGAATCTGACTAAAGGGCAAAACATCGGGGGCTGAAAGATGTGCAAAAAGTTCTCTCTGAAAAAACCAAACTAAGGGGGGATTTAAAGAGGCCCTTTTTATCGATAAAGATGTACTTTGAACCTCACTTAAAGCAGTAGCTACATAGGGTCTTAAAGCTTTATTAACTTTCAACATGAATGGTTCAATCCATGAATAATGAATATTCTCAATCCATTCTGCAAGATTAGCTCCCCTTGATCCTTTTTTGCCGGGTAGCAGAAAATCAGTTAAAACAACCCCTTCCGGCAAAAAGTTTGTTAATGAACCTGCCCCCTTATAAATCTGCTTAATAAGGGCATTGAGCATAAGAGTTTGGGCTGTCATAGCTTATTTACCAGGCAAAACTGGAGGATCTAAAGGTTCTTGACCCAGTTGGGTAGAAGCTGTTGTTTCTGATGGCTTTAAAGTAGCCGCTCTATCGATCTGCCATAAATATGCAATACCACCTTTTTCATCTAAAATAGGGATAAGCCGCCAGATAATCCAGCTCATAATACCAATAAGAAGGAGTACAACCATACAAAGAGTAAAGAATATCACCCGAAATAAAAAGAGAGAATCTCTTGTTATATTTATCCCCCAAATAGAAACATATTCTCCCGCCCAGCCCCCCTCTTGAGTAAAGGATTCGACGGGAGTCTCTGTAAAAAGTGACCTGTCAGTAATAACAGTTACATTTTCTAACCTTAAACCGGTTACTGCTCCAGATACTAGTTGTTTAATTTTAATAATTAGTTGGCTATTAGGATTATCTAAAATCCCTTGATGCTTAACAAAAACCGCCGCAGTAACCGGCTCTGCTAAACTATCCGAAGGTGTAGAAATCTGTACAGTTGCATCCAAAACACCATCTATTTTTAAAATAGTATTAGCGATCTGTTGCGCCAACCCCGCTTGATATCGAATCTTTTGCTGCATATCTGTCGGAACAAGCCCAGCTTCTCCAAAAAGAGAGAGAAGATCCTGACCCTGCTGCCTGGGCAGACCATTCTTATTCAATAAAGACATAGCTTCGACAGCTTTACTCGCATCAACAGATACATTCCAAAGCTCAGGTCCTGTGCCCCCAACTCCGCCACTTACAATATGTTCGCGAGTTGCAGGTATCCCTTTACTTGATAAAAAGACTACGATCTCATTAGCCTCCCTCTCGGGGATATTATTGGCAATGGTCGTATTATTGACACATCCGCAAAGGATAAGTAAAAAAAAGATAGCTATGAGGGAGTGTACTTTTTTTAGCATAATAATTCTCAAACTACCATAAGGCCCTAATTAGGTACAACTTTAAGAATAAAGAGCTTCTAGATATTGCAGTAGTAAAGAATCTCTACAGCCTTCTTTAAGAAGGCGCTCGTACTCCCTTTTTGCTATAGTGATTAATTCTTCATCTATTTCCATAGATCCAAGGGCCATTGCAGCAGCAAGGGTCTCTTGATTAACCGGACGTGATTGTACTCTGCTGACTAAAAAATCCTTAGCATACCGAAGAGCCACTAATATTTCTTCTTGTAAATAGACCTCCTCATTGCCAATATACAGAAGCCTTTCAAAAAGGGCCTTTGTGCCTAGCTCTTTCTGTAAAACCCCCAATACTTTGGCAGCTCTTATAGGAGCCAGCCCATAACCTGGATAAAGAGGGTCGGAAAAATCTGAATTATGGAGAAGATCTATAAGCCAGGGTAAGTGTACTTCCGTGAAATTATCTAATTTCTCCTCTTCTTCCAAAATTAAATCAGCTAAAAGCGTTGTCTGACTATTTTGATAAAGAGCCTGCACTTTTTTATAAGCCTCTTTGGCTTCTAGAACACGCCTTTTTTCTTCGGGGCCTAAAGAAAAAGGACTACTCTGCTCCTCTAAAATCTTTAGATGAAGGATCTCCTCTATATCAATTTCATCAATAACCCCTACACCATCTCTAAGATAATATTCGAGCATCGCCGAAAAACTACCCGAAAAATGAACATCCCTATGCATTAAAATAAGAATTTCATCCATAAATTTCTTTCATCGCCTCAAAAACCGCCTTTGCATTGTAACTAGATCGCACAAAAGGTCCACAATACATATAAGGGATTCCTATACTTAAACCATAGAGGCGATAGCAATCGAACTGCTCTGGAGTAACAAAAGACTTCACAAGAAGCTTATGGTTCTCCGGCTGCAAGTACTGCCCAATAGTAACAATATCTACCCCAACGGCTTTAAGATCCTCTATCACTTTATGAACCTCTTCTACTTCTTCTCCAAAGCCTACCATTAGCCCTGACTTAATAAAACGCACACGCCCCTTTGCTAATGCTAGCATCTTGAGAGTCCGCTCATATGTTGCTTTATGACGCACTCGGGGTGTCAAGCGTCTTACAGTCTCAATATTATGATTAAAAATTTCAGGATTACCCTCTAATATAGTGGTAAGCGCCTCCTCGTTCCCAGAAAGATCCGAGGTGAGAAGTTCAATCGTCGTATCTGGCGTACATTTACGGATAGCTTCCATAATACGAACAAGATGAAGCGCCCCTCCGTCTAGTAAGTCATCACGGGCAACCATGGTAATTACCACATGCTTGAGCCCCAGAGCTGCTACCGAATCAGCAATTCTTATAGGCTCGTCAGGCTCAGGCTCTTTGGGAGTTTTAGAAAAATCAATACTACAAAACCCACAAGCCCGCGTGCACTCCTTGCCCATGACTAAAAAAGTAGCCGTTTTCTCGGACCAGCATTGAAGCAGATTCGGGCAGCGAGCCTCTTCACATACAGTTGAAAGCCTATTTTTATTCAGAATACCCTTTGTTTTAAAAAGATCTGAATCTTTAGGCATCTTACGGTGAAGCCATGAAGGAAAGCGTCCTACCCCTTCTTGGGGATTAGATGGTAAAATATTAAGCATTTTTCTTTAGGGGTGGAAGGTGAATAGGGGTATCTAAAACGACCATAGCGGCCTCTAACCAACTCTCAGCAACAGTTGGGTGCGCGTGAATTGTTTGAATAAGTCCATCAATAGTAATCTCATTTTGGATAGCAAGCGTTACTTGAGCAATAAGGACGGAGGCTTCATAGCCAACTACCTGTGCCCCTAAAATAGCATGTGTATCTTTATCAATAATAATCTGAACAAACCCTTCAGTCTCAATAGATGCCTGGGATTTTCCTAAGGCCGCAAAAGGAAACTTTCCTATAATAGCTTTATAGCCTTTTTCCAAAGCCTTTTCCAGCGTATACCCGACAGTAGCCGTTTCTGGATGAGTAAAGATAACTGAGGGCACCGCTTCATAATGCATATGACTTACTGTTCCTGTGGCATTCTGTGCGGCAACAACACCTTGATGAGAGGCTACATGAGCTAGCATCCATTTGGCCGTGATATCACCAACAGCATAAATATGAGAGACGTTTGTCTCCATTTTATCATTAACAGGAATAACACCTCTTTCATCTACAAAAACCCCTGCTTTTTCGAGGCCTATCTCGCCTGTATTGAGCTTGCGCCCAACGGATACAAGCGCTATTTCAGCACTAATTGGATCTGCTTCTTTTAAAAGAACAGATACCCCATCACCCTCTATATCAACGCCCTCTACTGTAGCATTAAGGGTTATTTTAATGCCTTTTTTCTGAAAAGCAGCTTTTAAAGCTTCTGAAACAGCGCGCCCTTCTGTGGAGGCAATATGTGGTAGCATTTCGATAATATGTACAGCAACGCCGAACTCCGCATAAAGGCTTGCAAACTCACAACCAATAACCCCGCCCCCTATGATAGCAATACTTTTAGGTAAGGTTTGCAAACCTAGAATAGAATTTGAGCTATGAACTTTTTTGCCATCAAAAGGAAATGCAGCAATATTACGCGGCTCTGAACCTGTTGCTATGATAATTTTTTCGGATTCAATAATTTCATCCCCTACTTTTATTTCTGTCGGCGAGATGCAGCGTCCAAATCCCTTAATTAAACATACTTTATGGGAAGCTATAAGCCCTTCTAAGCTTTTACGAATTTTTGTAACTACACTATTTTTACGTGCTTCTATTTTAGCATAATCAAAAGAGACACCCTCCACATGTATACCGTATTCATTAGCTCTTTTAACTTTGTGAAGCATCTCTGCACTAGCGAGCAATGTTTTGGTTGGAATGCATCCCCAGTTAAGACAGGTGCCTCCGACATTTTCCCCTTCAATTAAAGCAACGCTTGCCCCGCTAAGGGCTGCGCGAATAGCTGCTACATAGCCCCCAGGTCCGCCTCCGATGACTGTCACTTTAAATTGTCTGTTCATTCACAACCTCGTACTTTTTTTAATTATAATAACAGGTTTTATTTATAAATACTTTTATATAAATAAAAATATTTATAAATAAATAATTGTATTATTAGAGCCCCTAGTAATTAGCCCCTATTTATCCTTCCATGCCACTGAAAGTATACACTAGGATTCTTCTGAATCCTAAACTTTAATTATTATCATAAATTACAAAAATAATGACCTATAGTGTTCCTTAGCACTCCTTATGAAAAAAAATATTCTAGTCCAATAAGTTCTCCTATTATTACTTTCTCAACTTTATATTAAAAAAATTTAAATATACAAAACAACACCCACTTAATCTTAACTTGCGGAAAATTATATTAAAACTATAGTATTTCCCCTCCTTTAGGGGGCGTTAGCTCAATTGGTAGAGCGCAACAATGGCATTGTTGAGGCAATCGGTTCGAATCCGATACGCTCCAATTTCGCCAGAAACCCTCTAGATTAAAGAGAATGTTTTGCGGAATCCTTAGAGGATAAAACGACATTAAATAGCTGTTATAAGCGGCTCATTCAAGCATGAATTGCGGAAAATAGATTAGAATTTAAAATGGTCAAATGATGGCTGCGACCCCTTTGGTATATTTTTAACCAGGAGAAAATCCAAGGGGGGCTCATGTGCCAAAAGGCTACCATCACCTGACCAAAAACCGGTAATTATCAGCGTAGTTTTCGCGTGATTGTTTTTTAAACCGCCACCATCAACTTACGTTCTTCTCAACCTGCACTTTTCTGGATTTAATAGCACCTCTTTAATTTTTTCCCAATTTCTAGTCCTTCTACTGCAGGTATGAGGAAGTCTAGCTCTTGCTTTCTGATATACCCCATCCCTCTATTATAAAATTTTTTATCCAATCCATTATGCCTTTGTATAGGGGTGAAAAATTTAATTCCTTGCAAAATCATGAAACCCAAACCATTAGATTTTAACCAAAGCAGACTTATTTGGGGCACAGGCTATTGGAACGGCGCTTAATCCCGTAGATCCTCTTTACCGTATGAGCACCCTAATCAACCCCGGAATGCTCTTGAAGAAGAACTGCAGCTGCGGCTTTTCAGGCACTCAAGGGGATCCTGCAAAGGCTGCTTGCCTTGGTTAGCCGGGATTTTGATGCTGCGGCATTGCTACAGACGTACCGGGTGAAGGCGCTGCAAAATCCTTAAGAAGAAAGTCCTTACTGGCATTTTTTTTGTAACACCCATTTTTATACACATAGGGAATTACCTGTTGGCCTATCTTCCTTGTGCAGATGGAGAAAACAACTTGGGGCGAAAGGCTAAAGAGGCTCTCCTTCGATCAACTATTCGTGCCGTTCAGTTTGTTGGAATTATGCCCTGGAAGAGCAAAAGCTGGATGATTGATCAGTGTGTCTTCCACCCACCTCACCGTTTTATAAGCATTGCTTTCGCTGAGTGAATAACTTTGGCCTTGAGTGAACGTAAGTTCTCTATTCTCTTATGCACTCTAAAGTCATCAGCAGCCTATTTTCTATGCTTAACTTACTTATCCCTCCTTTCCTCGATTTCCTATCTTTAGTAGCCTGCTCTGACATGCCTGTCATCTTGTCAAATATTGTTGGTTTAACGCCTATTAAACGGCGAAATTTTTCTTCATCTAATCCCTTTACAGTCTCAAATTTCATCAAGCCTCCTCTATTCAGAAGTCAGAATATGCAATCCAAAAGTTAATTTCAAAAGAAGTCTATTGTATTTATTGCCATAACCCCTTAATTATTTTTAAAGGCCTCCACCCTTTGCTCTCTACTTCCAGATATGCCTGTAGTTACTTTTATAACTCACGGATTCATGGCCGTTTCCTATCCTGAACCTTCCTGAGATTTGCTCAAGGCCCACTGTTATCTTAGCATGGCTTCAAGGTTGGTGATTAACTGTGGCGTTATTTTGAGCCTATTCCTGGCAGAAGAATTCCTACTTTCCAAAGCTTTTTCATGAGCCTGCTGATATCTGTAACCCTTCTAACCTGCATTACGCTTGAGCTCTTGGTATAAGGCTAATCAATGCACTCTAAGTGTTGTAGCAATATTTGTAGTGGACTCGCTGATCTCTTTTAAGGTATACAACCTGACATCTATGATCTCTGGTAAGATTGATCGTAGCCTTTAGCAGTAGGCTCCTTCTCTTGTTTTTTGTCTAAAATCACCCTAGATATTGAGGCTACTTCTGAACAATTAAAATTTTAATTATTTTTTTGTAGTTCACTGTTAAAAGGACCGGGCATGAAGAATATCGCAATACATGTTATATACATTCTCCTAGCATTTACTGTATCGCTAGTACATGCTGAAAAACAATCCAATTTTTTTCAAAAAAAACCGCCTGCGATCAAATCATTTTTACAGAAAAGTCAGCCGCTGACTGAGAAGTCGCTCAGAAAATTGTTATAGAAAATACAGTTATAGGACATACTTGTCATAGCAACTCTATTTATGAATTATTATTTGAGAAAAATGGCTCCTTAATTTTTCGAAAATCAAGAGATAACAACCAAATATATATTGGCAAATGGTGGGTGAGAGGAAATCATATATTTTCCCAATGGAAAGATTATTTAAAAAAACCAACAGTAAACGAGCTCGAGTATCACCATCTAATGGGTAATATCTATGTGCCTTACAATGTAAATGAAGCGTGTGGTCCAGCTGACACATTTGGTGTAGCGTTTATGGTCTTTAAGGGCGACCCTTTTGGTTTACGTGGTTCGATCAAGCCTGTACATTAAGTCGGACGGAGAGTCCATCCAAGCCATCCACAGCCAGGCCAATCCTGCCCTGCCTATAAATTTGCTCTAGTGATCTCATCATAACTTTCATTTTTAAGATGATTTTAAGCTAACCCATCGTAACTGCAGCCGTGTTTTTTGTCATATGCAGATAATCGAAGAGCAGCCGAGTGTTTTTTTTGCAATCTTCGCATTTGCTCTGCGCCATTTTTTGTTTTATTAGACTTCTTTCTAAATTCATCCTAGTAACTCTAAATTGTGAGTTCCTCCGATAAGACAAACCCATTTAACCAGAAATGGACCTATGAGGCTAGACTCTATGAAAATACTAAAATTAGAAACAGAGGGAAAGAGTTTGGATTTTATAAAAAATTATTTCTTTACCTGAAAAAGTAAACGGTAGCTAAAATAAAAAAGAGGAAGGGATATTATAATATAAAGATACCAAGTATGAGCTTCCCAGCGCAGCAAGAGCACGTCATTAGATGAGAAAAAGAGTAGAAGTAGGGCAAACATAAAAAAGACAATAGCTGGCAGTAGAAAGATCATAGCAATAAGGGAACATTCTTCTTCTCGTGGGTTTTCAATACTACTTTCTTTTACAATAGGTCCCGTGTTAATTTCTTCAGATGTCAACGTTTTCTTGTTGTAAGCCGAGGGTACAATATTTTCCGTATTTATGGATAAATTTGAACCACAAAAAAGGCAGACAATAGATTCTCTATCTACTTCTCCTTCGCAGTTCCAGCATAATTTTTGGGTTTTTTTAATTGTGGCCATGTTGAGATAAATCTTGGCTGAACATTACTTTTTGCGCAACAGTTTATGATGATAAAACTTAAATACTCAATTTTTTATTATTAGAAATCTTTAAAACCCCCTTTTTAGGCGGTTTTTTAGCTGATCTAATTGTAAAAAACTCCTACTATTTCTTCCTCTTGCTCTTTTTAAGACTCGGTTGTCCAAGATGAGCCCCTCCTAATCAGGACGTCTCTCAAAAGGGACTCTTACATTGTATATTAACCCATTTTTTTATCTCTCTGATTTAGAGATTCCCTGGGATTTTTTTCGAAAAATAGTCTCTTAAAGTTATCGTCTTTTACTCGGCCGAAAGAACTTGTGACTTGCACTATAAAAATAGGCAAGAATGAGATATATAGCTGGAATAAGAAGATCCCCCGTGTGAAGGAGCATGCCGCTGGGTAAAGTTCCTAAACGAGCCTCTGATATCTCTAAAAAATGCACATATGCTATGCCAAAAATAAAAAAACCACTGATAATAGTGGTAGCTATCCAAAAACCTTGACGCCACCAAATAGAAATAAGACCCGCGATACCAAGGGCTAAATAAGCTATTGAGAGTTGTGCCTGGCAAGGGCCTTCCTCCACCCAACTGCTCACTTTATCACTGTGAGGCCCGTAAAAAACATAGTCAAAAAAGATAATAAGAGACCCTATGCCAATATTTAAAGGAATAATATAGGAGAGAAGCATCTCAACTGCCCTAGCTGCCGTAAAAGCCCTCTGGCTAACAACTAAATGGATAATGGCGACTAATATGGCAAAAATAAAAAGAATTAGAGGGTGCACTTATTTCCCTATTTTTCTTTTTTATATAATAAAAAATATAATTTAAATCAATAACTATATTGACTACTCGCTTTCCATCATATCAAGAAATGCCTTAAGCTGTTTTGATCTTGTTGGATGACGCATTTTACGAAGAGCCTTCGCCTCAATCTGACGAATACGTTCACGTGTAACGTTGAATTCGGCACCCACCTCTTCTAAAGTCTTTGGTTTTCCATCTAAAAGTCCAAAACGTTGAATCAATACAGTGCGCTCACGATCAGTCAATGTGGAGAGCACCTCGTTCATTTTATCTTTTAAAATGGAATAGCCTGTGGCCTCTGCCGGGGATTCCGCCCCTGTGTCTTCAAGAAAATCTCCAAATTGGCTTTCACCGCTATCCCCAACTTCTGCCTGTAAAGAGATTGGATGCTGGGCAATTTTATAAATTTCACGCACGCGATCAGGGGTAAGCCCAAGCTCTATAGATAGTTCTTCAGGTGTTGGCTCCCTGCCTGTTTCCATCATCAGCTTCTTAGCACCGCGCAAAACCTTATTAATAGTTTCAATCATATGCACAGGAATACGAATCGTACGAGCCTGATCAGCAATAGCTCTAGTTACGGCCTGACGGATCCACCATGTAGCATAAGTAGAGAATTTGTAACCACGACGATACTCAAACTTTTCTACAGCTTTCATCAGGCCCATGTTGCCTTCTTGTATTAAATCAAGAAAAGAGAGGCCCCTATTTGTATACTTCTTAGCAATAGAAATTACAAGACGTAAGTTAGACTCAACCATCTCGCGCTTAGCTTCTTGCCCCTTGTCCATCCATCGCTGAAGCATACGAACATCGCGTTTAAATTCATCCAAGGTGCGCCCACCAGCTAACTCTCTGGCTAAAAGCCTCCGCCTTGCGGCAAGCAACTTACTCTTGGCAAATTTATTTTTTTCTGCTCTTGGGATAAGATCATTAATTTCTTTTTCCAGGTGCATAAAGCGCTCATAAGCACGCATAATGACTTCCCCAAAGTCTTCCATAATATTGTGTCTAAAACAAAAACGCTTAAGATAAGCCTGGGTACGAATACGACATTTTTCGATCTCCTCCTGCAGCCTATCTTGCTCGGTTTTTTTGGGGTTGCTACATAGAAGATTATTTAGAAGCACCTCTAAAACAGTGTCTTCCTCTTTCAGAAGTTGGCATAATTTAGGCAAAAGTTTTAAAAAAACCTGCTTATCATCAAGCTCTTTTTCTGCAATAATTTTATCAAAACGTTCTTTACCATGCAAAAGCCACTGACCAATGGAAATAGCCTCTTTTGTCGAATAACGAAAACGCATAATAATATGTTCGATTTGAACCTGTGCTTTTTCAATGCGCTTAGAAATCTCTACTTCTTCTTCTCTAGAAAGAAGTGGTACGGATCCCATTTCTTTAAGATACATCCGCACAGGATCGTCAGGTGTGCCTTCCGAACGCTTACCCGTTCCTTCGAGTTCTTTAGCTTCTTTTTTCCGCTCTTTCTGTTTTTCTACATCAACAGCACTTACGATGGAGACATCCATACCGCTTAAATAAATAAGAATCTGATCAATAAGTTCTGGGGAATCAAAGCTCATAGGAAGCAGTTCGTTGATCTCCTCATAAGTAATATAGCCCTGGGCTTTGGCTAAAGAGAGTAGCTCATCAACTTTTTCTTGGAATGCGTCTAGCGCGGATTCTTCTTCTGGTGGCTTTTTTTTCATCTTGCTTTATTTAGGAATAATTATAAGATTGTTGGCCTTCGGCAGAGTTTTTGTCAATAATTGTATTGGAGCAGTATGCAACTAATGGCTATAGCTAAAAATGCTACTCTTATTTCTGCTCTTAATGCTCATAAAAAAGTTCCCTATCGATGCCAGGAATGCGCCGGAATCCTCTTCCTGCGAGGCGGCAAAGAAACACAACCTCATTTCTTCCATAAAGAGCGCCACGCCTGCCGTCATGATGCCAAGGGACCTGACCATTTACACATACAAGTGCGAATTCAAAAAGAAATTAAGGGAAGTCTGCTTGAAGAGCGCTTTCTGCATATTAACCGTATTGCTGACATATGCTCCCATAATTTAAAGTTAATTATTGAAATACAGTGTTCATCCATGTCGCTTTTAGAACTTAAAACAAGGACTCGCGATTATGAAAGTCTGGGCTATCAAATTATTTGGATATTACATACTAAAGTATTTTTTCAAAAAAAGATAAAGCCTCTAGAGAAATTTCTAGAAAAACGCTGGCATTATTTTACTGATATTAACGAGAAGGGAGAGGGCTCTATTTTTGATCAGATCTCTTCTATGCAAGATGGCAAGCGTGAAATTATAGGACAAGCCCAACCAGTCTCATTTTCCACATGGCCCCTTAAAGATCTTTCTATCATAAGAAAAGCGCAAAAAAAAAAACAAGCCCCTCAACTAAGGGTCTACCTTCAAGGTTACCTAAAAACGGCTTTTAGTATGTTATTGGAGAACTCTTGCCACGGGAAATAGCAAGTAATGAGCGCACTTCAAAATGCAGCTCTTTAATAGATTCTTCGCGGCTTTTCAACTGCTGTGCTGATAGGCTTAGCTCTTCTTGAAGTGAGGTTACCTGCTTTTGAAGAAGAAGCATCTCATTCTCTTTGCTATGAAGCTTTTCTTCCCATTCTTTTTCTTTTGATCTATCAATAATTACAGTTGGGATAGGCTTTATCATCTCCCCCTCCTCTTTCTTAAAAATAGGCTCCTCGGATATATTTAGGGGCGCTTGGGGGACTTCCTCTTTTAAGGCATTTTGCATCAGAAAAAAACCTATAATAGCAAAAAAACTTCCTATAAAAATCATCCCCCAGAATCGTTGAGGGGAGCTGGCTTCTAATGACGAAAAAAATATATATATACTAAAAGGCAGCATATAATAAAAAGTAACTGCTTTAAAAGAACGCATAAATTTAATTTTCCTCAACTTCTATACATGTTATTAAACCGCTAACTTTTGCAGTTGGCCTGCGCGGATCAGGGGCAGATAAGGGCTCTATACAGACAAAAGAGGCTTTTTCTGGATGCCACATTTGCCAAGACCCCTCTGTTGGAGTTACATACCGCACAACTGTTTTAAAACCTCCCGTTGAAAAATTAATCCATCCCATTTTGCAATGAGGATAGGGCTCAAATCCATAATCACAAGGAGTATCACAGTTATAAACAAAAATATGCGTTTTAGGATCAAAATAAATATTTGATGGAAGGGGGCCCTCTCGTAAAGCTCCTCTAATCTGACTGCTGACTGTTCCCTTACCTTTTTGAAGGTGATAGTAGTAATGTAGCCCTACAACGGAGGGCTGT
The DNA here is from genome assembly GCA_009885615.1 of Parachlamydiales bacterium. Classification (GTDB taxonomy): domain Bacteria; phylum Chlamydiota; class Chlamydiia; order Chlamydiales; family VFKH01; genus VFKH01. The sequence goes on along the minus strand of VFKH01000005.1, from coordinate 28,426 downwards.
TCACTCGAAATTTGCAAATCAATCAAGATGCCTTTTTCAATAATACGTGCCTCAAAAGTCATCTGAAAGTCAAAGCCTTCCAAATCTTTTAAAAGAACTCCGCGAAAGTTCATGCTTCCTGTGAGCTCAGCTTTAATGCCCTCTTTTTCAGCCAACAAAACCTTCCAAGGGACATAGCGGGCTATGCCATGGGAAAATGGTTCTGTAATACCTCTTTCCTTCATAACTGTGAGGTGGGAAAAAAGCGTCGGGTCTTTAAGAAATGGGATCTTGCCTGGTAATCGATGATGAAAATGAGGCCCTATGAGAGCCCCGAGGCCAGCTGACCTCTCTTCAAAAAGGTTCTTTGTTGACTGATCAATTAATTGACGACCAGCGATTTTTAAGCTCACCATATTCATCCCCTTTTGGGGGGCAAAAACAGCCTCTATCAATGCTTTACTCGCTGTTTGACCAGTAATTACAAGAGTCTCCATGGAGACTAAGGTTAGGTGGTAGCTTGAAAATTAACAAGCCTATTTTTATATATCTATAATTTTTGTAAAAAATTAGATTGATATTTTAGGGTTCTTTGAAATTGACTCTTCTTTAGAAGAAGAAAATAGAATGCAAGTACTAACATGGAAATAGTTTTAGCAAGTAATTTATAAGGATAGGCCTTTTCTAAAGCAACAACCTCTGGAACTTTTGTTTGGTAATAAGCTGTTTGCTTCTTTAGGGAGACTTCTTCCAAAACAGCTCCCAGGGCGTAAGGGTTGCGGGCGTAATCCTCTTGAAGGAAAGAAGCCCCCTGGTATATTTTAGAGCCGACCTTATAGGTAAAATAGGCGTAGGGGTAATAGTAGCCGTTCTCCCCCTCTTTTGCATGCCATTCTTTTACAATAGCCTCTGTCTGACCATCTAGTTGCCAAATAAAAAAAAATTGCTGAAAAGCAGAATTGCCATAAAAGCCCGAGGCTAAAAAAAGAAAAGTGATGGCTCCAAGCCAGATTATTTGCCGAGCCATATATTAAAACTCTCAGGAAGGGGCCTTGTGAAGAACATTTTTTTTTCTGTTGTGGGATGAATAAAAGTCAATTTTGTAGCGTGTAGCATTAAACGATCAGCCTCGTATCCCTCATAGCGCTTATCCCCCATTAACGGATACCCCGCTTCCTTGCAATGAACTCGAATTTGATGCTTGCGGCCAGTGTCTAATTCAATTTTTAATAATGTAGACTTTGAGCCCCTTCTTATAACATCATAATGCGTTCTTGCAAGTTCGCCCCCATAGTTCGTGCTTCGAACATTTAAATTAAGATCTTCTACAAGATAACTTTCCCATGTACCACTCTCTTCTTGCATTAAACCGGATACAAGAGCCCCATATTCTCTCTTTAATGAGCGCTCAGTAAGCTGCTTTTTCAAAGAAGCAAAGGCTTTTTGGTTTTTGGCATAAAGCATAATCCCTGATACATCCCTATCAAGGCGATGAACTACATAAATAAGATGAGGATGATATTCTTCTTTTAGAACGGCATGCAAGCTCTGACGAAGACTTGTATCTGTTTCGACACTTAGGAGCCCAGCTGGTTTTTCAACAACAATGAGGTTATTATCACTAAAAAGAATTTTTACATTTTTGTGTAAAAATTGTAAACGAGGGCCCACATCTACTTGAGATGGTTTTGCAATAACTCTCTGAGGAGCTGTAATAATAAAGCCCTCGTAAGAAACCCTCTCCTGCGATAAAAGCTGCAGTAAACTGCTGCGTTTCATATCAGGAAAGCGCTCTTTTAGAATATCAATCAGTAATGTCAAAACGTTTTACGCTTTAATAAGACGAGCAGCCATGCGTGCTTTTGTACGACTTGATTTGTTAGCTGGGAAAACGCCTTTTTTAACGGCTTTATCCATAACGCTATATACTACTTTTAAGAACTCTACTGGATCCCCTTCGCCTGCGATAGCTTCTTCAAACTTACGTATAGCCGTTTTTACTTTGGATTTAAAGATACGATTACGAATATTTCTTTGTGCGGCTTGTTTATCGCGTTTTAAAGCTGTTGGGATACGTACTTTTTCACTCTTTTTAGTCTCTTGTGCCATGATTCCTCGGAAGATTTAGACTAACAACTATATCTAGCTTTCGATAATTCTTCAATTTATTTATAAAGGAGCCATGACACATAATATTGATTTCAGCTCAAATAGCGGCTCGTCTGAGCCCCCTTCTTTTAAAGGAAGCTCTCCGATTGGGGTTCCTTCCAAGCCTTTTATTGGTCTTTCACCCCACCACCCAAGTGGAAATAAACCCTCTCCAATGGATCTTGTGGCCCACCCTCTGGCTACTGACCCTGCTAGAGAATTCGAGGAGCCTCCCACTCCCTCCCTAGAATCTGCTCCTAAAAGCCCTGTCCCTCCAGGAAGAGGATGCTCTATTACAAACCTGGCTATCGATGGCAATAAGCTTACTGTTACCTTAAACAAAGAAAGCAGCAGTAAGTCTTGGCAAGTCCAGTATGATTATCAAGCAACTCTTACCCCCTCCCAAATATTAGGACTTAAATCCGTAAATACCAGCTCTATAGCAAAAGCTTTACAAGGGCTTCGCCCTCCCCCTGCCTACGAATGCACAAATGCCGCAAATACATTAACGCATTTTCCTTCAAATATGGCCCTTTTTCAGAAGGAATTCCCTTCCGAATATAATAAATTTATGGAAAATCTAGAAATAGGTGTCTTCCAGCAGATCCACGCTCAACAAGAAGCCTCTAATACTAAAATAAAAGAAATTATGCAAAAGATGGAAAAAGATTAAAGCTAAATTAAAACTCTAACAATTGATTATCAAAAGGATAAAACTAACCAGGTACTTTAAAACTTTTTATACTTATTTTGCATATTAGACTTTATTTTGGTGATCATCTGAACACCCTGTTCCATAAGTTTTTCCAGCAATTCGGAAGAAATATAACCCTTGTCTCCAAATAATTTTCCAAAAAACCTGAATTCCCGAAAGATTTATACCTAGATCTTGTTAGGTAGGGCTATTACGAAATGTTTTAGGATCTCACGTTGCGGCTTAGCCCACCTCAGTAAGAATATGGACGTACTTACTGGAGTACGTTATTTTGGTTAAGGTATCCATCTCCTCCAAAAGTTCACGCACCCTATACCTTTCAATAAGAACAGGCTTCCTCATCTCCTTGCGAAGAGCACTTATATATATATGAGCTATGAATTGAACAAACAGTCTACCCTCAACGGCAGGGCTTTTTGATCAGTTCGATTTGACATAAACCTAGTAAAGCCCTTTAGATTTATCTCCAAACCTAAAAAGGAGATAAAGATAGTAAAGAGGAAAGAAAACAAAGCGTTTATAGATCTTACACAAGAGATTGATATAAAAAAATTCCAGGGTAGCATGAGAAGCAGTTTTTCTGATTTTCCCGATGGACCCGCATTGCCAGTCGTTGTATCTATCCAATTTGGTACATATTTCTTGTTATTCAGTCTGCTTATTTAGCCGGATGTAACACAGTGGCCGATCTTGCCTATTGTGTAAAACTACGATCAGCATGGTTTATAAATTTGACAGGTGATTATGTTTGGCGACAGAGCAAAGTGATGGAAAAAGGCGAATTCAGACCTTTACAGAGGCAGCAAAATCCTTAACCGGCTTTATAAGCCGAATTCTGCTGAACATTATAGGCAAGTTTAATCTTATTATCGTAAATAAGATAATAAGATATAATGAAGTTATACCCAAAATTAGGAGGTAATTATGGGCGCACACAAAGATGTTATTCGCTTTACATTTGATTGCCCTATCGATTTGCATACCGCTGCAAAAATGAAAGCTTCTGCTCTGCATCAAAGTATGAAAGATTATTTAATTGGACTTTTAGCTAAAGACGCTGTAGAAAATCCACCGAAATATTTAGATAATAAATCTTTCAAAAAAGAACTTAAAAATATTCTTCAAGATGACGCTGAATTTATGCAAAAGTTATCCGATCGATGATTTACCTATCTCTTGAACAAATTATTGAACTGCATGACGCTCTTATTGAAAAATTTGGTGGGCTTCGTGGAATAAGAGAGAGAGGCTTATTGGAATCTGCTGTAACGGCGCCTATGATGGCTGTATTTGGAGAAGAATTGCATAAAACAATTTACAATAAAGCTGCGGCATATCTTTTTTATATAGCTAAAAATCACGCATTTCTTGATGGAAATAAAAGAACTGCGTCAGCCGCTGCTTTAGCATTCCTTAGAGCTAATGGAAAGTCTATTAAATATGATGTTGATGAATTTCTTGAGTTTGTCGTGTTGGTTGCTGAAAGTCAAGCGGATTTGGATGCTATGAGCAATTATTTTGGAAAAATTTGTTCTTAAAAATGCTTTTCACATCCCATCATTATCAATCTTCTAGTGGTAATCTTGACATCTGGAATGTCTATGAGTAGATCAAAAATCCTTAACGTGCTTTATAATCCGAATTCTGAGCTGACCCAAAAATATATAATTTTTTCGAAAAGGCGCATGCTTTTAATTATAAAGATGTTCCTGTTACACGCATTACAAAAACTGGAAAGGGCCATGGACGAACTGAAGAATGGATCGTTTGTGTAACTAAGGATCTTAACTGGTTGCCTCAAAGAGAAAAATAGCATTTACAGTCTATAGTAGAGGTTTGATTTCAAAGGATAATTCCTGGAAAATTTGAAAAATTAATCCATTATTATGAATCGATTCGCAAAGGAAATGCCGATGACATGCATGCATTGGATACGGGATCATTGGAGTATCGAATCTATGCACCTGACAGTCTCAAATATCATCCGGCCTCCTTTATTCAGAAGTCAGAATATCCACTCCAAAAGTTAATTTCGGAAGAAGTCTGTTGACTATAACACCGCAATGTCCCAAATTCATGCTATTAATATAATAGGGAATATTTTAGTAGGCATATCAGCCTTCGCAACTCTTTACGCACGCTGTCAGTTGTTGGTTATCTCAACTTTGCTGCGTATCTCTTTTATGAAGAGGATTCTTAAACCCCTTTACACACTCCTTGCAAAAAATCGTCTTTGGTTTACAGGAAAAATGAATACCAACATCAAAAAATAGCTAAGGGCCAGATGAAACAAAAACAGTTGTGGGTTTCGTTCGTTGTTTTTATCCTTCTTTGCTTGATTGTGCAGATCGTTGGAAGCCTCTGGACAAAGGAAACCGTTTCGACATGGTATCCCACACTAACCAAGCCCTCATGGATGCCCCCGGATTGGGTATTTGGTCCAGTCTGGTCCGCTCTCTACATTATGATAGCAGTTTCTGGTTGGTTAATTTACCGCGCTGAATATTCGTATAAGCGAACTGTTGCTTTAATGTTTTATGGTGGTCAGCTTGCTCTGAATTTTATCTGGTCATTTCTCTTTTTCTCCTTACGCAGTCCCACTTTAGGATTGATCGATATCGTTCTGCTTTGCTTATTAATCAGCTTAACGATCTTTAAGGCTTGGCCGGTGCGTCCTTTGGCAAGTCTCCTGCTGATTCCATATTTAATTTGGGCTATATATGCAGCATCGCTTAATGCTGGAATCTGGCTACTTAACGATGCTTCAAGACTTGGATTAGTGGGATCATAGTAAGAACATGACGGATATTACACTCATATTTCCAGACCAATTATTCTTACACCATCCTTGCCTAGATTCTGGACGCCAAATTTACCTTGTAGAAGAGTTTCTCTTTTATAAAGTCCAGCCATTTCACAAACAAAGACTGGTTCTCCTAAGGTCTGCGATGCACAACTATGCTGAAATGCTCCGCACGAAGCAAAATAAAGTGACTTATATCTCTTCAAAAGACCTCACATACCGGGGAAGTTTATTTGATATGCTTGGTAAAAAGCATATCAAAAATATTTACGTTGCTGAATTTGCGGATGAATGGCTATCCCAAGATTTAACGATAGGTGCTGAAAAATATGGATGGAACATTTATTTCTATCCTTCACCAGGTTTTATCTGTTCCAATCAAGACTTAAAGACTTTTTTTGTAGGGAAAGAGCATTATTCCATGGCACAGTTTTATGCTTCCCAACGAAAAAGTCAGAATATCTTAATGAAAGGCAAAAGTCCTGTTGGAGGCAAATATAGCTTCGATACCGAAAATAGAAAAAGAATGCCTAAAGGTCTTCCTGTTCCCCCTACTTTTCTTCCGCCTAAAAACCCCTATACAAAAAAAATAATCGCTGAAGTGGAAAAAGAATTTACTGATGCCATTGGCGAAGCAGCTCCTTTTTTATATCCAACAACCCATAAAGAAGCTCATAAAGCACTTCAGGTATTTTTAAACCATAAATTTGCTTTATTCGGTGACTATCAGGATGCTATAAAACAGGAAAATTCTTTTCTTTTTCATAGCGTGTTGTCTCCAATTTTGAATATTGGACTTTTGACCCCCGAAGAAGTCATCAAAGCAGCCATTAATCACGCTGAAAAACATTCTGTCCCGATAAATTGCCTTGAGGGATTTTTGCGGCAAATCATGGGCTGGAGGGAATTTGTAAGGGCATCATATCTACTAAAAGGATCTTTTCAACGTTCATTTAATTTTTTTCAGCATCAGGACAGGATTCCTAAGAGCTTTTGGGAGGGCTCTGTAGGTATTTTACCTATCGATACGATTATTAAGAGAATTTTAAGAACTGGGTACTGCAATCATATTGAGCGTTTGATGGTGTTAGGGAATTTTTTATTGCTGACAGAGACTGCACCTCAAGAAATTTATAAATGGTTTATGGAATATTTTGTAGATGCATATGATTGGGTAATGGTACCAAATGTGTACGGGATGAGTCAGTATGCTGATGGGGGCATTATTGTTACTAAACCCTATATTTCATCCTCGAATTATATTTTAAAGATGAGCAATTACCCAAAGGGAGAGTGGACAGAAATATGGGATGGTCTTTTTTGGCGTTTCCTTCAAAAACATCCCTCCCTATTTTCTTCTAATAACCGCACATTAAATTTAATGCACGTTCTAAAGAAAAACGAAAGTAGTATTATCAAAAAGGTTCGAAAAGCGGAATTGTGGCTTACGGCTTATAAATCAGGAGACTCTTATTGAAGTACTTAGAGAGGCTGCAAGGCTTTTTGCAGAGGTCTAAAATGCCCAATAGTTGGTAGCTAAAATGGGATACAAAAGCCCCTACTTCTTTGAGGATTCCTATAATTTGTTCTTCTATAAAATGACTTTTTTATAAGCAGTTCCCTATGATTGACTTTTTTCGCATCAAGCATCCCTCGTATGATCTATATAAAATAAGGTTATGGCTCTTTTATCGACTGCAAATGGGCTCTTATACGTGTGCCTTTTCTTTTTGTAAAAATAGACCTCCATAAATATTAAAGGTCGAAGAACTTTATATAGTAAGAAATCCTGTGCATCTTAATTGAGAAGCTTGAAGACAAAGCTCTAATTGTCCCTTGGGTGCTGATAAGGTAAGCTTTTTCTTTGAGCGTGTCACCCCTGTATAAAGAAGCTCTTTCCCAAACCTTTCGCTACCAGGTGGAATGATAAAATGGACGGCATCAAATTCACTCCCTTGAGATTTATGCACTGTGATGGCATAGGCTAGCTCAAAATCCGGCAGGTCTTGAGGAAAAAAACTTTCTATGCCCATTTCGGTTAAAAAATAAGCCTTAATAAATCGGCCATCGCATACCTCTAAAGAGCCTAAATGGCCATTATAAAGACCTTGCTTAAGGTCATTTTCTGTAATAATAATAGGTGCATAAAAATGCCCCTTAGAAAGGCTGAAAAGCTTTTCGGAGATTTGACGTGATCCGTAAGGCCCTTCGACAAGGGGGGAAAGAATACGGTATTCTTTCTGACGCATTAGCGATTCTTCTGGCGAAGGCCCATAGTCAAATGCGGTGAAAGAAGGGGGCCAGGAGCTATTGAGCTTTTGAGGCAAGGAGTCCTTACGTAAAGCTCCAGCAAGCTCTAATATATCTGCACAATTACTGCGCATATAATGTGTAAGCCTCATAACATGCGTTGAGTAAATCTTCATTAAATCAATAAAAGGCGCCCCAAAGCCAACAGGGGGTAATTGATCTTTATCTCCCACTAGAACAAGTTTTGCTCCTCTTTTCATTTTTTGAAAAAGCCTAACCATAAGAGGCAGGTCAATCATTGAAGCCTCATCTACGATAATTAAATCAAAAGGTAAAGCAACTATTTCTTCGGCCCCTATAAATGGCTGCTCATAAATAGAGAGTAATCTTTGTAGGGTGGAAAGCTTTACAGGAAGATCCTTTACCAATGGCTGAAGTTGCTGCGAGGCTTTACCCGTTGGCGCAGTAAGGGCCACTAGCTTGCTTGCCCCAAAATAATTAAAATAACTGCGTATCAGTTCAGCAATCGTAAAGCTTTTACCAGTGCCTGGTCCTCCAGTAAGAAGCATTAAAGAAGAGCTGAGCGCAAAAAGAATTGCCGACTTTTGCTCTTCTAAAAGTGATGGATTTACATCGACTGTACAAGGGGGCCCTATTATAGGGTTTAAATTTTTAAGATTTTGCTGCATTTCAAAAATGCTTTTTAAATAAACAAACCCTTTTTCGTAATGCAGATAGGGGGAGCTTTTATAAACCATGGATGGAATTGCAGTATGTCCCTCCTTAAGACACATCATCAACTCCGCAACTTCGGATGGCATAGCTTTAATAAAGGAATCAGATGACATGATAGCTAGCAGGTCCTCGTAAAAAAATATAAAAAATACCTTTAAATTGCCCTTCTTTTCCAAATTGCTTTAGATATGCAATAAAAGCATCTCGATAAATAGAGGCCTGTAAAAAATAATCAGCGCTATCCATAACTTTTTTTAAAGAGGGCTTGTCATAACTTGCTAAAAGATTACTTTTCCAATCAATCAGATAATAATCCCCTTTATATTCAAAGGCTATGTCGATGAAGCCTTTTAAATAATGCACAGATGTTTTATGCAGAAACTCCATTTCTCTCATTATTTTTTTCGGATTTACATCCATAAGACAAAAGTTATTGAGAGGCATGTGAAAAACAGAAAAAATCATAGAGGCAACCTGTTCTTGCCAATTCTCTAAGAGGGTACTTTTTAAAAAGGGATGAATAAAATTATTGATTACTTCTAAGGAACATCCCTTTTCCCAGGGTATATGCTCAAGAATACGATGTAAAATTTCTCCTACAACAGCCCCAGTTGGCAGGCCCTCCTTATTTAGGACTTGTTCATACTCTATTTTTTTTGCCAAAGCTGTAAAAGAGAGTATCCGACGCAGGGAGCTTTGGTTTGAAACTGTAGCCGGTACCTCTAAAAGAGAGGGGCCTCTTTCTGTACCTATTATAACTCCTGCATCCCGTTCCGCAATAAAAGCATACGTAATGGATGAGCTTTCTCTTAAAGATTTTAGATAAGCAAGTACCTCTCCATCACATTGCCTCTTAATAAATAGATCAAGAGGTGAGGATTTTCCGCAGACAGCTTCTTTTTCAGTGAGGGTATACGGCAGATAAAGCCTTTGTTTAGCCCTTGTCATTGCCACATAAAGCTGACGCAATTTCTCCGCATCTTTTTCTTCGAGAAAAAGAGAGTAATGGGGGCTATCCTTATCAGCCCATGCTATTTTATCCCCCAGTGAGAAAAACTCTTCGGCTTTATAAGAACCAAAAGCCAGGCTTAATGCAAAAACAACGCTGAATTCTAATCCCTTAGAGGCATGTGTTGTTAAGATATTAATACCCTCTGACCCTTTACGCGGAGCACTACTTCTTTTGTCATAATTAGATAAAATCTGTTCGGGAAGATGTGGATACCTCATCCAATCCTCCTCTAAAAGGTCTTCAGCCTGACGTTTAATTTCTAAAAGAATTTTTTGGCCATCTCTAAAACTATCTAGACTTTCCGCAATGCTGCCTTTGGTCGATAAGCGTGTAGAGGAAAGAAGGTGGGTTAAACAAAATGCAAATCCTTTTTGGGCCCAGAGTCTATTCAAATAAAAAAACTCTTCTTGAGCCTTAATAAAAGAATCGGAAAGGATCATATCCAGTGTAAAGCGGAATAAGGGTGTCATAAGAGCTGCTTTAATAAGCCCACTTTCTTGTGGCTTTAATAAGGCCTCTAGAAAAAGACGAAAGGTCAAATCTTGCTCATCATCATCTTTATGAAGCCGCTGCCAATTAGCTGTTAACAGCCCCTTTTTCTTGAGTAAAGATTCAAGGCGCTTAGCCTGGCCCCTGTCACTTACAAGAATAGCTATTTCAGCAAGAGGTGTTTTTAACTGGCTTATTTCAGCAGCAATCTCTTCAAAAAAAAGCACTTCCTGTGCACCTTTAGAAAGCTTCCCTAATCGCCCTTGAGCCTTGCCGCTTATGTTTGATTCTAATAAAAGAAAATGGACCGCACCCTTACCATCTTCTAAGGAGGCTGACTTTTGACCTGCAATAAGAGGGGGTGCTTCCAAGAAGCTCCCCCCTCTAGGCAGAAAAAGCCAGTTTTTAACTGAAAAAAGAGCATTAAAAGCCCCTACAAGCTCGGGAGTTGATCTCCAATTTGTATTCAGAATCACCTTCTTACCCGTTAACGATGCGGCATGTAAATAAGTATAAACATCGGCCTTCCTAAAAGAATAAATAGATTGCTTAGGATCTCCTACAAGGAAGCAGGGCTTATCAGGAAAAAAACAGCTAGAAAAAATTTGCCACTGTAAGGGGTCTGTATCTTGAAATTCATCGATAATAGCCACATCAAAAGATGCTCGTATATTTTCTAAAAAATGGGGTATTTTTAAAGCCGAAAGCATACTTTTTAAAACATCATCGGGTGATTTAAAATGATGAGGTGTGCCTATTTTAATATCTTGAACTATTCCTAAAATAGCAGCTATCACTTCTCGAATATTGTTTTGACGCACTATTATTTGTAATAAATGACTCAGTTTTTCAAATAAGGGGCTGGAAGGGGCCTCTTTTCGGCGTTTGTTACGGTTATCTTCTCTTATGGCTAAAAAAGGCGCTGAATTGTAAAGCAGTTTTACAAATTTTGCATACGTTATCCCCCCAAAGGCTATCTCTTCCAAATTATCAATAGCTAGAGCACTATTTTTTATCCCATTATAATAAAGGCTAATATCTTCAAAAGTTTGACGTATATTTTGCCCCTTTATAAGCAACTCGATTAAGGGGCCATTATTCAGGTAAAGCTTTTCCATCCCTTGGAAATTATGATCGACCCGCTTACTGTCTTTTAAATGTCTTGAAGAGAGATTCTCAAGCCTCTCTATCTGCCCTCCTAAAGGTGCTATATCTGCTGCAGAGAGGCCTGATTTCTCTAAGCCTGTATAAAGAACATCCTCTAATAAAAACTGTAGGCGATTTTCAAAAATAAGATCGTTATTTTCTTCGAACGTGCCCATTAGACCCGAAGAAGCCAGCATTCGGGCACAAAACGCATGGATTGTCATAATAACGGCTTCTTCAAAGCTAAGAAGAGCTTTTTGTAAAAGTTTTTTAGCCTCTTCTCGATCTACTTCTTCTAAGTAATCTGGCTTTACATCCCCATTTTCCAAAAGAAAAAGAGTCTCCTTAATTTGCTTTCTTATGCGCCCCTTTAATTCAGCAACGGCAGCTTTTGTAAACGTTACTACTAAAATTTTTTCAATGGGCATTTTCTGTAAAAGAAATCGAACAAATAAATGTGTAATAGTATACGTCTTACCCGTACCCGCAGAAGCCTCTAGTAGACAGCTTTGGAAAAGATCAAATGAGCGCGTCAAAGGCATAGAGCACCTTGACCATAAATTTCTTTTAAAAAAGGAAGAACTTCTTGGAAAGAGCCCTTCTCTCCAGATGTTAAGAAAAGCTTGTAATAAGGGTCAAAGCTCGTTTGAATAATCTCCTCCCCCTTCAAAAGAGCTCTTAGAATAGAAGGAAACAGAGGCACTGGGTAGGATGTGCAGTAATCATAATAAGCTAAAAGTGCCTCCCAAGCATCTGGCGCCTTTCGGCTTATAATCTCCTTTTCTTTTAATAGGATGAGATCTAGGGAAATTGCCATCCAAAACGGCCATTCCGAAGCCATAGCTTCCAGCGACTTTTCTTTTAAAGAAATTATTTTTTTATTTGAAACAGCACGCACCTTACCCTCCAAAAAGCGCTCTTTCACACAAATCGCTGGATAAAAAAGATGCCTGCCCTCTTCAAAGGGTTTTTCAAGCCCTTTGATAAAATGAATTGTTTGGATGTGACTTCTTTCTATATTAAAGTGTTGGAGTGATTCTTCAATACCCTTATAAATATTACTAATTTGCTCTCTTATAACCGCTGAAAGGGGACTTGGAGGCATGTAGCCTTTTTTTATTAAGTCTTGGAGTAGCTGCTCCTGCGTTACTTTCAAAGCCTTTTGTTCTACAAAAAATTTTTCATAATTTGTTAGAAAGCTTTTCTGCTCTATTTTACTACGAGGTAAATAAATTCCCATACTCCTTTGATAAAAGAGCTTAAGTGGATTCTCCAGAGCCTGTGAAAGTAAATATAGGCTAACATCTTCTTTTTTCCTTTCACTCTTAATAATATATAAAGGGGCTTCTAAATTACTCTTAAAAGATAAATGCTTCACGGGCTCCACTTTAACAGTAACTGGGGCATATTCTCGAAGTTCCGATATAACAAGACTTTCTTGAGTATCATCCCCTGTAGTTGTATAACTTATCAAAAGATGATCTCTAGTCGATAAAAGGGTCTCTAAAAATAGCATGCGGTCAAATTCAGCTTTTGTAGGAGCATAATCAAGATCTTTACGCCCTAGCCTCTTATCAAGAGCTATAGGGGCTTGCCTTCGAGGAAACTTTTCCAAACTAAGGCCCAATAAACAAATAATACTAGAGGGAACAGCCCGCATAGGTAAAAGAGAACATGCAGAAATAGCATCCAGTTTATTCTGATCGCCATAGGCCTCGCTTTCACTTCTTAAAATATTTATAAGCCGCGGATAAAGAGAAGTAAAAGAAATGGTAAAAGTCTCCTGGGAGTTTATAAGCTCAGATAGACAGCCCTCCAAAATAGCTGATTCAGGCCAATAAACTATGGCCATCTCTAAAAGAAAATATCCCCATTCAGTAAGTGTTTTTTCTAGATCTCCACGAACTATTCGAAGAAAGTCTCTTAGTTTTGCATAAAAATGATAACTCTTTTCTATAAGAGGAAGGTCGTACCAAAAACGCGAGGAGGTATTTTCTAGAGCATGCATAAAAAGTCTTTCAAAACACTCTTCCCATGTCCCCTCTTTAGAGGGATTAAACGATTCTGTGGATCCATAATTTTTACAGAACCATCTTTGTCGGTCTTCTATATCTAAGCCCCATTTAATGCCTATTTCTTTCATGAGTTTTGAAAAATTAACAATTTCTCGAGCAGTTAACCCTAAGACTAGAGAGGGGTTCGAAAGAAGTTTCTCTATAGAGTCTAAGTCGCAGCGATTTTCACTTAAAGCTACTAAATCTAAGAAACCCTGGACAACAAGACTCCCTGAGGGACCTTTTGTATCAAAAAACTGGACAGGCATAGAAGAGGCTTTATGATTAAAAACTGCATCAATATAGGGCAGATACTCGCTAATTTGTGGTGCCATAATCACAATATCTTTAAGAGAAATGTGGTTTTTTTCTATAAGTACTGCAATACGCTGGTAAAGGCCCTCTACCTCTCGAAATTTTGAATCATAACTATGAATTGATAAAGAGTCATCAGGCAGAGGCCAAGAGACTGTATCTCCCTGAAGGAGTAGATCTGTTTGTAAGCCCTTTAAAAAAGAAGGCTTTTCATTAACAGGAAAAACGTCCTCTGTTAAAAAATCATCCTGCAAAAGCACCTCGGGGCCTTGATAAACACGCGCCTGGCTGACTTCTAGCTGCTCTAGAGATATAACAAACTCTTTCTCCCCCCGGCCCCAAGCTGCCAGCAGAGGGTGGTCAAAGTCTGCGTGGGCTGTGGAAGAAAGTGCATATATGCGGGCATTAAAAAAAGAAAAGAATTCCAGCCAAACCTTGGGCACAAAAGAGGGGCAAAATATATGTAAGCTCAAAGACTTTTTTTTCAACAAACTAAGGGCTTTATAGGGATAGCCTACCTTTGGATTTTGATAAATAGCACAAAAAATAGAGCTCTGCCAATCAACACTCCCCCTCTTTAGCCATTCATCCACCATTTGTCCTGCATAAAGTCCATATAGAAGAAAAAGATCTGCAAGCGTGTCTGAAAATCCTGCAAGAGCCTTTCGCACTCCCGTTTCATGCAACGTATTTTTTGAAATATGCATTTCCTGCAAAAGTTCTTGTAAGTTTCTGTCCTCTAAACGCTTTTCAATTTCTTTTTCAATCAAAAAACTTAAAGTATTCTTACTCGGAAATGAAAGCGGAACAAGAGCCTTAATAGCCTTATCAAGGTAGGGGAATTGAAGACCCATAGCGACACTATAGTCATCTACAAGGTTCATCATTAAAAAACGCTTCATTGCCTGGGAGGGTAAAATAATCAGCCGCTCCTCTAAAGGGTCGGCTGAACTTCCCCAAAGTGCCTTTTTCAGGGCTTCAGCTAGGATCTCTACGCGATTACTGAATATACAATATAACATATTCTGATTAGGATAGTCCCTATGGATAAAGAATTCAAAAACTTCAGCTATCTTAATATATCCGGTCTAATGGGAGTTATTAATGATAACCTTTTTAAACTGCTCCTCGTCTTTTTTCTTATCGATAGAGATGGAGAAAAATCAAGCTCCGCTATACTTGCTTTAGTAGGGGCCATATTTGTTCTTCCTTTCCTCCTCTTTTCTGTTCTATCCGGTAGTATTGCTGATAAGATTAGCAAACAAAAAATTATTTTTGGAATAAAAGTAGCTGAGCTCTTCACCTCTATTCTAGGGGTACTTGCGTTTGCATTTGCTTCATCCTTTCTACTCTACCTTACTCTTTTCTTCCGTGCTATAGAAGGAGCTACAATAGGGCCCTCTAAGTATAGTATAGTCCCTGAACTTGTACCCCCTGATAAACTCTCTAAGGCCAATGGACTTTTATCTTTTTTCACCTTTTTAGGGATTATTATAGGAACATCTCTTGCCGGCCCCTTAATTCAACTTACTAACAGATTTTATCCTTTAGCTTCTTCTTTTTGTATTATTTTATCTCTTATAGGACTTCTATTTTCCATAAAAATTCCTTTAACAAAAGCGGCTAATTCTTCTAAGCCTCTTCCTTATAATTTTGTATTGGATATTCTTAAAACTTATCGCAAAGCTTTGAAAACAAAAAACTTACTTACTTCTATTCTGGGAGCCGCCTTTTTTTTATTTATTGGGGGATTCACGCAGCTTAATATCATTCCCTTCACTATTAATACGCTCAAAAAAAGTGACATTATAGGTAGCTATATTTTTCTTTTAACAGCACTTGGTATTGGTGGAGGATCTCTACTTGCTGGTAAAATCTTAGGTAAAAAAATAAAATTACAAATAAGCCCTTGGGGGGGTCTTGGAATATCCTTATGCTTTATCAGCCTTGGAGCCCTCGAACCCTCTTTAATAATCTCTCTATTATTGCTCTTTTTACTTGGCTTTTTTGGAGGTCTTTATTTGGTACCCTTTGATTCTTATATCCAAGCCTTCAGTCCTCCCAAGGAATGTGGGCAAAATGTTGCGGCCAATAACTTTACGGGATTTGTAGGTGTCTTGGGAGCTTCAGGACTTATCTACTTATTTGCCGAAGTTTTCCATATTACCCCCGCAACAGGTTTTATTATTGTGGGGGTAGCAACATTAATTATTACAGTAGCTTTAGCCCTTAGAATTGGTAAATAAGCTGTAATTCACCCGTGCGATTTGTATTACCCCCACCAACGGCACGTGTCTTTTGCTGAGAAAAATCACCTGTAGCCTTAAAAATAAGCTGGTCGGTCACATTATAATAAAAACGCACTTCAATACCCTGATAATTTGCATTACCCTGGACTTGATCAGCTGGTAGCGTCAAAACATCTTGAGGATTTGTGAAGTTTGCCGGATCCGTTGGATCTGCAATAACGGGAAGATCTCCCCACGAAGTCGAATTACCACGTCCAATCCCAGCGTTGTCAAAGCTCGGGATAGACTGGGCTCCCACACTTTGATAACAAATATCAAAAAACATATCCCCACATTTTTTTAGTTTGCCAAATTGGATGGCGGCATACCAGGCAACGGGTCTCTTTTTGCCTGCTGAAGATACATTAGCCTCTGCAGCGCAGTTATAAATAAAAGATCCATAAACCTTAAGCGGGATCCCTATAGTTTCTCTCTTAAAATCATAACCAAGGAGTATTTGGGGATTAATATAGCGATATTTAGGGGAATTATAAACATTATAACGATCCGCTCCCGCGTGTTTCCACCATGCAAGGCTTACCTTTGCATAACCGCCTGTATCAAAAGCCTCTTCAAGACCGCCCTCCATAAGAACAGCTATTTGGGTGGTCTTAGCATCCATAAGCATGGGTCCACCATGAATAAAAAATTCTCCTGTAGCCTGCCACCTGCGACGCCAGGTAATCAAAGCTCCATCAAATACACTGTCAAACTGAAGACGGGAATCAAAAATTTCACTGGCAGGCTTACGCCCTATCTCCGCATCAAAATCACCCCACTCATCATCAAAAAAATCGTATCCAATCCACCCTTTCTGTAACGCGATTTTATTATTTGTACCACTTTCTATTCCCAGATCATTTTTAAATTGAAATTTTACCTCAACCCAATTCCGGCATGTCTCATAGTCCAAATAAACATTAGCTTCACTTGTATATTTATTTGAGGGGGCATTCTTCATAGGAGCCCCTTCTGTTGTCAGAATCAAAGCCGTAGGTACACTTACAGGAACAACCGCATGAACCCCACGTGTTCCATGTCCATCATTGCGTTTATATTGGGTTTTCCACTTAGCTTTGACCTCAGCTGTAATAGCTAGTTCCCCAGGGTAATCTTCTAGCTGCTTAAGAATACGCTCTCTTTGCTGAAGGAATACCGGCTGAGGAATACGCGTATCTGTATCACTT
Organism: Parachlamydiales bacterium; assembly: GCA_009885615.1. GTDB lineage: Bacteria > Chlamydiota > Chlamydiia > Chlamydiales > VFKH01 > VFKH01. The sequence continues at coordinate 11,305 of VFKH01000005.1, read as the reverse complement.
TCGGCTTTCTGATCAATATTATTTTTAGCGGCTGCTTTTTGTAGGTTTGTTTCTTGTACCTTAGGTTTTTTTTCTAGCTGCTTAAGAATACGCTCTCTTTGCTGAAGGAATGCCGGCTGAGGAATACGCGTATCTGTATCACTTTCGGCTTTCTGATCAATATTATTTTTAGCGGCTGCTTGTCGTACGTTTGTTTGTTCTACCTTAGGTTTTTTTTTAAGTTCTTCCTGTATTAGCTCTTTTTGCATTTGCTTTACTGGATAGGAGGATCTATCATCTAGATCTGATTCTGCCTGAGCCCTAAGAAATAGGGTTACTAATAAGAAAGTAAAAATAAATAAGCGTTTCATATAATTCTCCTCGAGGAGAGTACTCCCTTTATTTCATAGAAATCAATACTATTTTTTTAAATTTATTTTTGTTAAGATAAGAAATATGGTTAAAGAAATAGATCACACCCCGACCCCCAGCCCTATTTCTTATCCGTCAGATTCTTATCCGTTAGGTTTACCTTCCAAGGGTGCCGGTAATTCGGTACAAGAGGTTGCCTTAACTGTACTGTCAGACCCTAGCTTGCTTGCACCTAGGTCCCCCCAACCTCTTTTTCTGGGCCCTACGGAATCCCTTAGAGAAAAATGGGGAAAATATTTAAGTACTGGGTTTCATTTCAATCTAACAGCACTCATTCAAAAAAAGAGATCTTTCCAAGAACTAACTAACGAAATCACTATCCTTTGGCCTCTTTGTAATTTTAAAGAAAAATTCAACTTGCTATCCGATGCTTTTTTAAAATTATTTTCAATAAACTCTATTGCTATTCAAGGCTCATCCTCCATTTGCGGCCTTTTAAGTTACACAGCTTTAGCTCTACCCGCCATCTTTTTTATGGCTATAGGATCACTAATTTTTTCTATACAATCTCTTTTAAAGTTGATTGCATCAGAAAAAATACGATACGCATTCTTAGACGCTCTCTCCCAAGAAAACCTTCCTAAAAATCGCCTTACAAGGGCACTGGATTTTTTTAATTCTCGTGAAAAAACCATTAACGATGACCTCCAAGCAGAAAGAGCTTTCTTTTGTGGTCAAGGTGTTCAAGAGGATCTTCTTGATAAAATTTTTAGCCTTAAAAAAACCTGGGCTCTTACAGCTATTTATGGAGAAGATCTTACAAAAACCTCGTATACTCAAATTAGTAGGATTAGAGCTGCGCTCGAAGCCCCATGTTCAGAGGAGCGATCCTCTGCTATTATACGCGAAGGTAATGAGATTATAGATGATTTTCTTGCAACCCTAAAAACAAACTCGATTGAAACTGGAATCCTTTTTTCTAATGAACTTTTAACAGCAGGCTGTGCAATAATTGCATCCCTATCGCTCATATATTTTTTTCCTTATGCAACAGTACTCTATTGGACCCTTAGTAGTGTTGTAATTGCGATTAGCCTATCCATATCTGCCTATAAAATATGGAGAAATCGCCAAATAAGCCCTCAAGAAAAGGAAACCACTACAGCATTTGTACTCCTTTTTTTTAATGAACATGCATCTATGGCCCAAGATTTTATTAAGGCGGTAATTAAAGAGACTCATGCAGAAAAATCTTTAACTACATTCCTTCATCAGAAAAAAACTATTAAAAAGATCACCCGCGCGTTTATAAAAAAACTAGAGAAAGCTCGTTCACCTCTTGCTATTTCAGCAAAATCTCGAAATTCTCTCTGTCAACTTACGGAGGCTTTCTTTAAATCGCTAATCTGCCCGCAAGAATCCACCTTGAACGAACCTACAGTTAGTCTAGAAAAATTAAGCAAAAAAATAGCTGAAGCCTTTGTATCTTTTTCCTGCGATTCCTTTAAAAAATAGCTCTTAAAATTGCCTCTAAAGACAAAAAAATAGTATGCCCACAACTAGTCACTCATGTTAGGCAGATGAAGCTTGAACGGCTTAAAACTCAGACTCACTTAAACCATTTTGAACTCAAAGATAAATGGGTGATTAGAGCGAATCAAATGGCCTATTTGGAGTTGAAAAAATTACGTGAAATCTATAAGCCCTGCGTAACATCCATTAGTAATTCAACTGAAGAGTCCAAGGTTCTTTAACCCTTCCATCTAAATATTGCCTCCACTGTCCCATAGGCCTTATCTTACTTCCTGTATAATCACTTAAAACAAGCTCCAATTCCGTTGTTTTCAGGCCTATATGAAAGGCAAAAGAATACTCTGACCAATTAGTATCTGCAAAAATAAGGGCTCTAGGAGGAATAAAACCCTCTTTTTCCAATCCTTCCATTAAACTGCGGTAGGGGTCCTTTTCAAAAAAACCACCCGTTTGATAAATACCCTCTTTTAAATCTGCTGCTGAAAGGATTCGACTACAATTTTTTTCAGGAACTTTTTGTATTCTTTTTACATTTATATAATCTAAGGCCCTATCTATTCTCATTTCAAGCTCATCTACTGGAAAAAGAGGTAAGCTGTTATATAAATACATCTCGAAAGCATCCTCTATATATACATTTTTAAAAAAAACACATACCTTTTTCATTAAATCAAAAGCACTTAGAGGTCCGCTAAGGTGCTCTAAAATCTCTTTTTTGTGAGGCAGTGGGGATTTATCTATAATAAACTGTATATCAGCATTTTGTAAAATTGTTGACTCAAAGAAATTAAAACGCGGTGTAAAAATATTATCTCTTACCCAACTATAGGTGTAGAGGTTGTTTTGCCATGATTTTTTAAAATCTTCTTGATAAGGCGTTATAAGAAATGCATGTGTAGGTGATGTTGCAAAAAGTGTTAAATCTGGAATATGGTCTTTAAATGTTTCTATTAGAAAAATAAGAAGGTCTTGAGGAGCCTCTATAACTTTTCCGAGCGGGGGTGATTGCTTTTTATTTCCATAAACAATAGATAAAAGCGCACTTAAACTACCCCCAGATATATACTCCCAAGGCTTCCCATTCTTATGTGCCTTTAAAGATCTTTTTAATGCATTCTCTAAAAAAAATGGGGAGTGTATTTCTAAAATAATTTCAGAAACCATCTCTGAAAACTCTTTTTCTATCCCATTTAAGAGCTTTTTTTCAATAAGGACTCCCTCTGTCATTGTAAAAAACGAAGCAAGAGCATCAATAAATTGATGGCTATTATAAATAAAGGTCCATGCATTGGGATTACTCCTGCCATGCTTAAAAATAAGCCTATAGCCTGCCGGACTGTCATCAAAAATAGAACCCTTATATGATTGCATGCCCGCATCATAAATTTCTTGGAAATAGAGAGAGAAAAGAGAGATGTACTCTCGAATAATATCTTGGTAAAGTGATGCAAGCCTTTCTATTTTACTTACCAAGGCATCTCTTTTGGCTAAGCATCCCTCCATTTCATTTACACGGCTGCGGTACTCTATTAAGACACATTCTCTTTCATTCACAGAAGAACTTCTCTGAGCACGTATTTCTAAAGTCTTAGCCTCTATAAAAAGTCTTTCATAGTTTTCCTGATAGCCATTTACCTCCTCTTTAAGCTGCTCCATTTTATCTGTTAAATAACGAAATGAGATAGATCCTATGCCGTGAGGAAGGTCTGTATCAATCCCTAGGCTGTGATATAAATTCCATCCTAAAAACTGAGCCTTTACCTCTGAGAAGGATGAAAGTGTATATTCCCAGCTCCTAAGAAGTGCATTTTCTGTCGTTGATAAAAACTGTAATTTAGCCACTTCATAACACTTTTTAAAAGCTTCTACCTCTGGAGAGTACGGTATCATTTTACCTCTAGGATGATAGTTTTCAGCTATTTGATCTTCAATAACTTGAAGCTTTTCATCATTAATATGCAAAGAACTAGCAATTACTTTCTTGAGAAGAGTGTCAAAAGAAGATCCTGGAGGGATTATAATCTCTTCTAAATAAGTGCTTTTTTTTTCAATACCTGCGGCTTCTAAGGACTTAAGAAGAGTCTCTGAATGTAAAATCCCCGCTTTTGAGTCTATTGGAGAATTTAAATAGCCCAGTCCCCAATTAGGGCTCAAGGGAACGGCATACTTTTCTCCATCTACGATCCTTTCTATTTTACCAGTTGCTAAGAGCTCCTGACAATCTTTCAAAAAAAGCTCTTTTTGTTCCATGAGAATACGAATAGCTGGAGCTGTGGCAAAACAAGAACCAACATTCTGTCTTAAATAGGTCAGAAGACATACTACAGCCGCTTGTTTTGCATGAATTTCTAATAAAGAAACCTCCTGACTTAAGCCAAGCGTTAAGCGAATAAGAGAATCCCCAAAAGGCATATTTATAGGCTTATAAAAACAATTTATCTGCTCACAAAGGCTCTCTTTAGATAGAAGCTCCTGCAGCACTTTTATAATCCACTCGCGCATCGGAGCCTCAAGGCTGTGATCAGAGGAAAGAGTAAAGACTTTATTTTCCTCTAGAGCCTTAATTATTAACTTTTGAGAGATCTTCCCTTTTTGATCGAAAAGCTGAGCAGCTATATGACGCGCTCGAAAAAGATTCCGTGCCTTAAGAGCTTCCGGTCCCTTTCCTAAAAATTCAGGAGGATCACTCTGGAAATTTTTGGGGAGCTCTAACATCTTGCCATCCTTCGCCTGAAAGGGCATAGAGAAAATCTACTATTTCTTTCTGCTCATTTTCATTTAAATTCAGAGGTTTCATACGGGAATCAAGCCAAGGATTCTTAGCACCGCCAATATTATAATAATAAATAACAAGAGCTAAAGAATTAAAACCCCCATTATGCATATAAGGCCCTGTTCTAGAAACCTCTCTAAGTGAAGGCACCTTAAAAGCCCCCTTATCCTTCTCAATACCCGTTATATAGTAGCGACCAAGATCGGGTTCTTTTGCCCTCATTCCTATGCCAATATTGGAAAAATCGTTATCTGTAAAATTAGGCGGCTTGTGGCAAACTGAGCAGTTTGCCTTACCAAAAAAAAGATTCATCCCCTGAACTTGAGAGGGGGACAAAGCATAATGATCCCCTGCTATATATCTATCATAGGGAGAGTCTCCTGATAAAATAGTTCGTTCAAAAGTGGCAATAGCCATAGCTACCTGTTCGATTGTAAAGTCCTCACAACCAAAAACCTTCTTGAAAAGGGTTCTATATCCTGGAATTTTCCGTAACTTATCCACACATACTTTATGTGCCTCTTCCGGATCCAGCTCACTAGCCATTTCATTAGGATTAGCAATAGGTCCTTCAGCCTGATCCTCTAATGTAGAGGCCCTGCCATCCCAAAATTGTAAGCCATTATAAGCGCTATTAATAATACTGGGAGCATGGCGGGTTCCTTTCTTATCCTCGATACCGACGGCTAAGGGAGTACTATCTGTAAAAGCTTTAGCCGGATCGTGACAGGAGGCACACGCAATTGTACCGTTGGCCGAAAGCCTTTTATCAAAAAAAAGGAGCCTTCCTAGTTCCGCTTTTTCTGCGCAATAGGGATTATCTTTAGGCCAGACAACTGGAGGCATCCCAATAGGAACTGGCGGGTCTCCATAAAGATAGAGTGAGAGAAATAAGAAAAGGAATACCGTTCTTAACATACTTTCCTTTATACTCGCTTTTCTTCTTTTAGCAGAGAGAGCATATATATGTTAATTTATTTTATTGATAAAAAAGAAAAAATTGAACTTCCCGAGGGAAGTTCTGGTCTGGATTTAGCCAAAAAATTAAATCTAAATGATCCCTCATGCGCCTTAAGCATATTGATTAACGGAAAGCAATATGACCTTTCTAAGACTCTATATCAAGGTGATGAAATACATTTTCTTTCTTTCGAAGAAGCCTTAGGAAAAGAAACCTTTTGGCATACAAGTGCTCACGTCCTTGCTCAAGCAGTTTTGCGACTATACCCAAATGCAAAGCCGACTATCGGCCCCCCGATAGATAACGGTTTCTATTACGATTTTGCTGATCTTTGGCTTTCTGATACAGATTTTGCTGCAATTGAAGAAGAAGTAGAGAAAATTACAGCAGCAAACTTTTCTACTAATATGGAAATTTTTAGCTCCGAAGAGGAGGCTCTATCTGTATTTAAAAATAATAAATACAAACAAGAACTTATCAAAAGTTTCGCGGGAAATCAGCTTACAGGTTATCGTCAGGGTGATTTTTTTGACTTATGTCGAGGTCCTCACATTCCAAATCTAGGAAAGATTAAGGCTCTTAAAATCCTCAAAACCTCGGGTGCTTATTGGCGTGCGGATGCTAAAAATGAGATGCTTACACGTATATATGGAATTTCTTTTCCGGATCGTAAAATGCTCAAAGAATACCTTCTACGTTTAGAAGAGGCTAAAAAACGGGACCATAAGATTATTGGACCTAAACTAGGGCTCTTTTCTCTTAAAGAAGAGGCCCCTGGTATGCCTTTTATTCATCCCAAGGGTATGGTTGTGTGGAATACTCTTCTGGACTACTGGCGAGCCTGTCATAGGAAAGCTTCTTATCTGGAAATCAAAACACCTGTAATGATGACACGTGAACTTTGGGAGCGTTCTGGCCACTGGTTTAACTATCGTCAAAATATGTATACTGTTTCAATAGATGAACGCGATTTTGCTGTAAAGCCAATGAACTGTCCGGGATGCATGCTTTATTATAAAACAGAAAGCCATAGCTATAGAGACCTTCCTTTAAGAATTGCAGAGATAGGGCATGTTCATCGCTATGAATCTTCTGGTGCCCTTTCAGGCCTCTTCCGCGTGCGTGGTTTTCACCAAGATGATGCCCATATTTTCCTTACACAGAGTCAAATATCAGCAGAGATTAAAAATATTTTAGATATCGTAGATGAAATCTATACAACACTTGGTCTAAGCTATCACCTCGAACTATCTACGCGTCCTGAAAAAGATACTATTGGTTCAGATGAGGAGTGGGAAATTGCTACAAGCAGCTTAAAATCAACCCTTGAATCACTTGAACGTCCCTATAAAATTAATGAGGGAGATGGCGCTTTTTATGGACCTAAAATCGATATTCATATCAAAGATGCCATTGGCCGTACTTGGCAGTGTGGTACTATCCAACTTGATTTTGCCCTTCCTGAAAGATTTGATTTAGAATATGTCGCCATGGATGGCTCCCGCCCAAGACCTGTAATGCTTCATAGGGTTATTTTTGGTTCTATAGAGCGTTTTTTTGGTATTCTAATAGAGCATTTTATTGGAAAATTCCCTCTTTGGCTCAGCCCTGTTCAGGTGCGTATCTTAACTGTTGCTGACAGGTATAGCTCTGCTGCAAAAGATGTTATGAGAAAAATGGAAGATGCAAACCTGCGTGTAGAATTAGATGATAGTAGTGAATCTGTGAGTAAAAAAGTACGGGATGCACAGCTCTGCCAAATTAACTATATTTTAACAATAGGGGAAAAAGAGGCTGAAAAAAATGTTGTTTCTGTACGCACTAGGGCAAATGGGGTTATAGGAGAGATGGAAATACCTATTTTTATTCAGAAACTTCAACAAGAGATTGCTACAAAATCACTACAGCCTTATTTTTAAGATATTATGCGTACTATTGCAGTCTGTAGTTTTAAAGGAGGCACGGCCAAGACCTCCATTGCCCTTCATGTAGGCTCAGCTTTAGCCAAATACCACAATGCGCGCGTTCTTCTTATTGATTTTGATGCACAGGCGAATCTAACGGCAGGTCTAGGTTTTGATCCTGATGAACTAGATAGTTTAGCCTCCGTACTTCAAGGACAAAAAAGCTTACGAGATGTTATTCATAATACAGGTATAAAAAACTTAGATCTCATACCAGCAGATACCTGGCTTGAACGTATAGAAGTAACAGGCTCATTAGCTAGTGATCGCTATTCGCATGAACGCTTGAAACGGTTAATAGAAACTCTTGATTATGATTATGTGATAATTGACACCCCCCCCTCTTTATGCTGGCTTACAGAGTCCTCACTTATTGCAGCACAAGATACGCTTATTTGTGCTACTGCTGAGTTTTATAGTGTTAAGGGCTTAGAAAGATTGTCTCAATTTATATCCGGTATTAATGATCGTCATCCAACAAATGTCTTAGGTGTAACCCTCTCATTCTGGAACCCTAGGGGTAAAAATAATAGGGCCTTTTTAGACGTGATTAATAATTCTTTTTCCGGCAAATTACTGAATTCAAAAATTCGCCGGGATATTGCTGTTTCCGAAGCAGCTATTTTTGGTAAACCACTTTTTGAAATATCACCCAGCAGCAGGGCTGCGGGTGATTATCGTAATCTTACATCTGAAATATTAAAATTAATGTATTGATATGTCTCAAATTAAAAATATTCTAGATCTACGTATGAAGGGTAAAGAACAGCCTAAAATGGCTGCTATGGCCGAACGTAGTATGAACGGACAATCAACCAACTTCTCAGGGGTTTTTACTGTTTCGGAGATTACACCTCTAGAAACAGATGAGCTTCGGAAAATTCTTGAAAAATTTACCCAGGACGGTGGAGGAATTATCCAAGATCTTTTCACCTTAAAAATACTTACCTCTGAAATTCGTGCTATCAGTAATCAGTCCTCACTTCTTCATGGAGAGCGTATTAAAAGGGCTCAAGACATTCTAAAGCGCTATAAGGAGGGTGCCTTCACTGCATGGTTACAAAAAGCTTATGGTAACAGACAGACCCCTTATAATTTTCTACAGTATTTTGAATTTCACTCTATCCTTTCCAAAGAGCAGCGCTCCTTATTGGAAGAGCTCCCTCGGCAGGCTATTTATTCACTTGCAAGCCGCAAGATACCCCTGGAGGATAAACTCCATCTTATTAGCCATGTTAAAGGTCAGACAAAAAAACAAATTCTAACTGAGATGAGGATGCGTTTTCCTCTTTCTGAAAAAGATAGAAGAAAAAGCATTGCGTCCAACCAAGCTGAAAAACTTCTTAAAGAAGCTTTCTCCATTCTAAATACTCATAAAATCTCCCTAGAAGACTCAAGGCCTTTAAAAAAAATTACTAGACAAATATTGAAAAAACTCAAAGGGGACTAAAACATGCTCAACGAGCTTATGATTCATAATATTGAAGCCATATTAAAAAGAATTTTTTGCCAAAAAATAACACGCTCTACTATTCGTGAAGTTCAAAATGGATTTATGGCTTGCACAAAGAATGATCAGGAATTAAGTAGAGATCTCTTGGAAACCGTTCTTTCTGGAACTCTTCAAGGGGGGTTTTCGAGCCATCCTTTAGCCGATAATATAAAAAAAATCATATCTGAATTTACAATTCCTCTACGCGTTGCTAAAGAGGTTTTTGAAAGAGGTGAGTTTATTTCTATGGTGACCTCCGATATTCTTAAAAATGAGGGTGAAATTGCCTTTGTTAACCGTATAAAACGCGTAGATGGTGAAGAGTTCTCTTTTATATCTGATCCAGCAAGTACGCTCCATTTACTTCACCACTTTACAGCACGTTTAAAAGAATTTGAACAAAATAAAGATCTTTTACAGGCAATGAAAGGTGATCTTATTGCTATTAAAGAAAAGTTAGAAGCACTTACTCGATAGTCCAATTTATCGGTTCCTGCCCACAACTTATCAGGAACTGATTAATTTTAGAAAAAGGCTTAGATCCTAGAAAACCTCTATGTGCTGAAAGGGGCGATGGATGTGGTGCTGTGAGCACTAAGTGAGGATGACTTCCTGATAAAAATTTTCCCACCTTTTCTTTTGCAGCATTACCCCAGAGCACAAAAACAAGAGGCGCTGTTCTGCTGGCCAGTACTTTTATTACATTATCTGTAAAACACTCCCAACCATATCCTGCATGAGAACATGGAAGCCCCTCTCTTACCGTTAGAATACTATTTAACAAAAAAACACCCCTGGAAGCCCACTTGGAAAGAGATCCACATATCGATGTTTTTACCCCCAGATCTGCTTCTAGTTCCTTAAAAATATTCCTTAGAGATGGCGGTTTTTTTATACCCAGAGGAACGCTAAAACTAAGTCCATGGGCCTGCTTAGGTTGGTGATAAGGGTCTTGCCCAACAATAATAACACGTACTTTATCATAGGGCGTTTGGTAAAAAGCTTGAAAAACATCTGGAGCTGTCGGATAGACTCTAAAACACTTACGTTCCTCATCAATATAATGAAAAAGTTTTTTTATGTAAGACTTTCCCCATTCATCTTGTAAAGCTTTCTGCCAGCTAACTTCTATATCCATATACTAAAAATATAACAGGGATATGCATTTTTTACAGATATACTTGCCTTTTTTACATTTTCCTTGTTAGGATTAGCAGCCTTATCTGGGTGTAGCGCAGCTTGGCTAGCGTACTTGCATGGGGTGCAAGAGGTCGCAGGTTCGAATCCTGTCACCCAGATTCTTTTATTATCAATAACTTAAGATCAGATCGTTCATCTCAATAATTTATCGATACCACCTTGTGTGGCGGACATGTGGCGGATGAATCCTCGATCAACTGCTCCCTAACCCAGGGGCTAACTTAAGTTCTTCAAAACTACCATCCTCTTCAGCAATGAAACCCTGTGTGTAAAAAATCTTTCAGATTGTCTTTGGGCCGAAGCAACAGTATCATGCCCGTCTTGTTAATCAAGTTATGCAGGTTGCTGTTATGGGAAAAGATAAAAATGAAGCGTTCCCTCTAAGAAAATATCCTCAACTTGTCAAAGAATGGCACTCTACTAAAAACTCTAATAGACCTCTTTCGAAACTAGGGTTTTGACTCAATATCAGATTTCCTTGATACTCCAAGCCATTTAGGATTTTATGAAATTTGAAAAGGTTAAAGGATTAAATGATGAAAAATTTCGTCGTTTATCAGGGACTAAGCGTACAACTTTTGACAAGATGGTTTCGATTTTAAGAGAATCCGATAGGATGAAAAAAATCAAAGGTCGCCGCAAGAGTAAATTGAGCATCGAAGATATGCTTTTAATGACCTTAGAATATCTGAGAGAATACAGAACCTATTTTCACACAAGGCCAGAGCTACTGACCTTGCCCCTTCCCTTGTACCAATAGAAACTGAAGGTTCTTATTTTCTTCTTCTTCCGGTGTTCAATTGTTCGCGACCTGTTCGTGAACATTTGAATGCCGCATAAAAGCCTCAGCTGGGGTTAACCCACCAAGGCTACTATGAGGTCTTTGATGATTGTAATCGATCCGCCATTTTTCAAGGATGCCCCGAGTTTGCCTCAAGATCAAAACAGGTTCTCATTCAAACATTCGTCTCTTAATTTCCCATTAAAGCTCTCTGTATGTCCATTTTGTTGAGGTTTTCCTGGTTGGATAT
>VFKH01000025.1 GCA_009885615.1 Parachlamydiales bacterium | reverse complement strand
TCAGTGCCTGATCTCGATTATAGTAGATAAAAACGAACGTGGTAAAGGCGTTGGATCCCTTCTTTTGAATAACATTATAGACTTAGCTAAAGAGCAGTTTAAGATGACGCATCTCTACTTAGAGGTATATATAGGGAATCCAGCAATTCATTTGTATAAAAGATTTGGATTTAAGCAGGTGGGATGTCAAGATTATTATGTAAGGAATGTGGATGGTAGTTATCTTGGTAAAATTATTATGGAACGCCCCTTGTAGATGTATTCTTTCCAAGAGCTTCATACTTTTTTAAGTGCCTCCAGCCGGCTTTCGGTAGATCTTATTATCAATGAGAATAAGCGCTCTCTTTTTACAGTTTTAGCAAAGAAACATGGGGGCATACGTATTTCTCTTCACAGAATGTTTTTAGAAGCTCCTTTGGCTGTTTTGGAGTCGTTAAGCCGTTATCTTCAAACAGGGAATAAGAATTTTTTAACGGCTATCTCTCATTTTATAGATGAAAAAAGTTATCAGAGATCTTATTTGCAGAAGGTAGAAGCAGGAGCCATGCATGTAATAGGTGATTATTACGATTTATCGGCTATTTTAATCCGGTTACAAGAAGAATACTTCGAAAATAAGGGGCCGAATTTGATTACCTGGTTTGGGCAAAAAAAAACACGCTCACGGATTATCTTTGGGGAATATCAGCCTCTTTTGCAACTGGTAAAAATTAATAAAAAACTTGACCATCCAAGTGTCCCCGATTATTTCGTCGACTATGTGGTTTTTCATGAAATGCTTCATCACATGATTCCATCATCTACACTGCCTTCTGGAAGGAGATCTATTCACGGCCCAGCGTTTCATAAAAGAGAAAAGAGCTATAGTCACTATCAAAAGGCTATAGAATGGCAAAAAAAACATAAGCATCTATTTTTCTAAGGAGGGCTTTCTTATGGCAGGTCATAGTAAATGGGCTAATATTAAGCATCGTAAAGGTAGAGCGGACGCTATTAAAGGCAAGATCTTTTCCCGTATTGCTAAGGAAATTATTAGTTCTGTGAGAATGGGAGGTCCTGATCCTAAAGGCAATACACATTTGCGCCTTGCTATACAAAGAGCACGTGAGGCGAATATGCCAAGTGAAAATGTTGAGCGCACTATCAAGAAAGCTGGTGGTAGTGATCAAGCTGATTATCATCATATTATATATGAGATCTATGGCTATGGTGGAGTTGGGATTATTGTAGAGGCACTTACTGATAATAAAAATCGTATGGCTTCTGATATACGTATTGCTCTCAATAAAAATGGGGGAACGATGGCGAATCCGGGTGCAGTTACTTTTAATTTTGATCAAAAAGGGATTATTAGGGTTGACAAAGAGGGTATAGATATGGATGTGCTTTTTTTAGCAGTCACAGAAGCTGGTGCTGAAGATTTTAAAGAAGAAGAAGAGACTTACTTAGTTATTACAGAGCCCCACAAGCTTTATTCTGTTAAAGACGCCTTAAAAGAAGTTAAAGTCCTTGAAACAGAGCTCGTGATGATCCCTAAAACGATCATGCAATGTGGCTTGGAAGATGAAAAGGCGAATATGCTCCTTATCGAATGGTTTGAAGATCTAGATGACGTGGATACAGTTTTTCATAATATGAGTATGGAATGATTTGGCTATTTTTATTACCATTTCTTTTAAGTAGCTGTAAGGCCGATGATAGAGAAATGCTTACCAAGGCAGAGCCTATTGTCCGTAAGAGCAACAATAAGGAATATCTTTTAAAAGAGCCAGTAATAAGGCCTAGCCCCAACTATCCATGGACGAAGAAGGGCCCTAGTAAATATACAAAAATTACGAAAGAACATTTTCGGTGTAAAGGATCTTTCACCAATCCGGTTAGGACTGTTGTTCAAAAAAGTGGCTCTTTAGAGCGTTATTTTGATTGTGGAGGAATGGATCGGCATAGTCTTTATCTCAAAGAGGGGCAGGAATTTATTTATCCAGTGCTTATTAATCTCTTAAACTATGTTCAAGAGGTAAGTGAACATAAGGTCATTGTGACAAGTGGGTATCGATGTCCCGATCACAGCATCTATGTAGAGCCTTCTAATAGAAGCTCCAAACATATGGTAGGTGCAGCTGTAACTTTTTATGTACAAGATTATGAAATTCAAAAGGTTGTGAATTTAATACAAAAGTATTACGTTCAAGATAAAAAGCTCTGTCACTTTGAACGCTATACCAAAGAAGACACTGATTGCTCGATCCAACCTTGGATGAACAAGGAAATTTATTTTAAGGTGTATAAGGAGAATGAAGGACGCAACTGCGATAACAGTCATCCTTTTTCTTATATATCTCTTCAGGTTCGGCATGATATGAGTTGTGACAAGAAAGTAGTATATTCTTGGGAGGAGGCTTTTCGAAGCTACTTGCGCAAGTAACCTCTTTTTCTGTATAATATTTTCCCTTGCCCATATGGTGAAATTGGTAGACGCGGTAGACTCAAAATCTACTCTTAGCAATAAGATGCTGGTTCGAGTCCGGCTATGGGCATTTCACCGGACATTTTTTCAGAAATGGCAAGATGTTCGGCTTTTTTATTCCCAATTTACTCCTGAAAATGATCTATGAGGGCAACAGCTTCATTGAGCCCAGAGGTTCGATAATTTTCGTTCTCGAAAATCAATTTTCCAGTGAATATCGAACCAAGTAGTTTTTTTCTGATGTAGGGCGATGCTTGTTGGTAATGAACAAAGACACGACGCAATCCCCTGGCTTTAGCCATGGGGAGGTTCAAACTGTAAATTCCCCAAAAAGGATAGGCCATAACGGCAATACTTCACAAAATTGCTATCTGTTTTTTTTACTCATGATAGTTGAATCTGTAGCCTTTGAATTTCGTCTTTAGTGGATGTTTTCATCCTTTGATAAGAATCTTTCTCTAAATCTCCATTCACAAACATTTCATCAATTTTAAGAAGCCAGGCTTCGATTTCTTGCACGCTTTTCTGGTAATGATTGATTTCTTTCTCCTTATCCCAAGTTCAGTTTTTCCTCTAGAGAACTTTGCAAATTCGTGACTACCTCTTGAATTTTTATACCATAATTTTTTTATATCTAAAAATTAAAGTCGAAAGCCCCAATGCCCTATATATTGTTAATTGATTCCCTTCAGCTTTTGTTGTACTGCGATGATAAAGTTTTTTTCCCTCCGCGGTTTCTGCCTGCATAGTCACCCTGACTCGGCTCGGGCAGAGTTTTGCGAACTGTATCCCAATGGTAAGTGATGTTTTGTTGACTCAATTGATACAGACAATTTTGTATAAGATGATAAGCTATACTCTGTAATGCCAAAGATTTCCATCTACCCGGTTTTCTTTTTGATGATAGAAAGGACGCATCCCAAGGGATAATCTCATAAAAAGAAAAGCATCTTCTACACCTCTAAGCGTATTGTAAAGCTGCCCTAATTCCATACGATTCATTTCAATAAGATTTGTTCTTAAAAGTACTTCCAGGTCAGCTTTTCATCCATTTTTTCATCTACGATTTTCCACTCAACGCAATCAGCACAAGTCCCATCTTCAGCGGCCACTACCAGGGTCTTGGAGCATCCTGAGATCTGTTTATGTTTTTCCTTTAATCGACCAAGCCGTTCAAGTACTTTAGGATATTTTTTTCTACCAATTGGCCTGGAAATAGCGCTCGTAAGTTTTTGTAAATATTCTTCAAAGCGTTTCCTGACTGATTGTTTCATTTGCGAAGTAACAGCAGCCTTAGCTTCAGACTTGCAATAGAACCATTTTTCTTCGCTATCCTCACTTTTCACCAAAGCTGCTTTATCGAGTAGATCTTGACTCATCTTTTGCACCTGTTGGGAGGGAAAGCTTAGTTCTTCTCCAGACTATTTTCAAGCCTCCTCTGCTTAAGATGAGTCAGTGATTGGTTGGTTGAGCGTCACTGGGAATTACAGATCATTTACTTGCTTTACTATACTTCTGGCAGTGCCTATTGGAAGGGTCCCTAGCGGGAGGACAATCTTTTTTCCAGTTGGGTTCTGGAAAATCTGATGTCCGCCAGTACAGTAGGCAAGGTGAAAACCGAACGCCTCTAAGGCGGATTTAATAGCTCTTGGGTTAGCATTCCTTGCAATTGTGAATAGTTGAGGCGAGGAATCCACATTCGGTATTGGATTAGGATTAACTATCGGTAGTGGATTAGGATTAGCTACTAGTGGGGTCTTCTTAGGCGCCGCTGCACCTTGACTGCAGGTGGCTGCCAATGAGCCTTTCGGAAGTTCTTCTAAGGAGAGTAGGGGCTCTAAATTTAGTAAAGAGGGTCTTTGAGGAGGGATACTTTTCTCTATGCCGTCTATCGAGATAAAATCCAAGCATTCTGGAGGGATCCCCTGAAAAGAATAAATATTTTCTGGGTTCCCTTCATGCAGTAAAGCATGTACATCTATAACGATAAGCATCCAGATAATAAGGGGGCTGCTTTCTTGGAAATAGAGCTGTTCAATTAAAGGAATCTTTTTAGCGGCAGATTCGAATGTTAAGTGTGTCGATAGAAAATTAAGATGATCTTGATGGTGCACTTTTAAAGCACTTAGAAAAGAGGGAAAACGTTCTATAATAGGCACGAATTTCTCGATGAAGTGGCGCCAAATTGGAGGGTTGAATACCCCTGTACGTTTTTTGTGATCACATAGTTTTAGAAACCAGGTCTTAAGTTCTTCTTGATCTAATCCTTCGAGAAATCCTTCTAAAAGAACATGGATAGAGTCCCTAATTTTTGCCTTTATCGGCATTAGTAATTTTTCTTCGGATAGGGAGAGGAATTCTTTATCAGGAGGTTTTAAATAAAAATCTAAATTTTGGCAGAGTCTTACCATGTAGTATTCTGAAGTGATATAAGAATCATCTGTAAGTATAGGAGCCAGGACTTGTTCATCTAATATGCCATAACAAGTAGTCCAGGAATCGACCACTAGGGATGAGAAGGTATGGATGGCCGTTAATAGGGATACTAAGTCATTTTGTGAATTGACAACATTGTTAGTGGACTCTTTTGTAATCCTCAAGAGTGCTTGAGGGTCAAGGGATCCATTAGTAGTATTGCTTAATCGTAAAGCATAAGAGTTCGAGAACTTCTGTAAATAAAATATTTTTTTACCAAGATCTGCCTTTAAAATAAAAGTTTTTTTAATGAGAGTATCTAAGTGAGATTCCTTTGAAATCTGGAGGAGCGTATCTCGAAATTCTCTAATAAAGCGCGACAAGTTAATACCTAATTGTATTTTTAGAGATTCGCTGACCTCATTTGTAAAATTAAGGTATTGAGAAAGCTCTTCAAGAGTCTTTTGAATATTTGACCCTATAGGAATTTCACTTGGATAAAGTAAAGAAAGACTCTTTTTTTTAAGGATTAAAGAGCCTTGAGGATGATCTAAAAAATGAATCCCTAAATTTAATTTCCTAATAAGAGTTTGGATATTTTCTTCGAAATCTTTTGTTTTAAGAAGAAGTAGCTTTCTAGACAACCTTTCGGAGGCAGGAGAAGATTTAGGAGGAATTTGTGGACCTTCTATAGATAAAGAAGAAAGCAATTTTTTTAGAAGCAATTGAAGGATCTTTAATACCGAAGAAGCCTTTTCTATAGGTATTAAAAGTAGAGGGTCTGGAGAAAATTCTGGATACTTTACGAATCTAGGCGATCCATTGGCAATTGAAATGTGGATTTGACCCCAGGTAATCTTAAATTTATTCCAAACTCTTACGATAATTTTTTCAGCTTCAGGTTTAAAAGGACAATCCTCTTTTATAGCTTCTAAAATCTCTCTACAAGCAGAGAGGGAAGAGGATATTTCTAAGCCTAAAATTTCAATAAAGCTAAGACTTTCTGAAAAGGATCTAGCGTGAAACATACTATGCATTAAGGCATTATCTGCTCGACTTAGGCCTAGATCTGGAGTTGCTTTGGGTGTTATCCCTGAGACATCGCTATCAGAAGAGAATGGCAATGGACTAATTAGACAAAATTCCGCTGCCTTTATAGCAGCTGGGGGCGGAAGGGGACTAATCTGATTAAAGAAAAGTCTTGAAGTGAGTAAAGCCTTTACATTGTTAGGCGCAGAATTGCCTCTTTGTAAGGCGGATGATGAGGGAGATAGAGGTATAAGATCAGTATTTATAGACATTCTTGATTTAACATTATATTAGTTTATAACTATAAAAAGTAGTCTTTTATATGTAAATGTAAATTATTTTTAGAATGGTTATTCGAGATCTTATAAAAGATGAGTAGAATTTCTTCTTTTGATACGCTATAATTGACAAAAATAAAAGTTATATAGGCGCATTATGACAGAAAAACTCCCTAAAGTTCTAATAACCAATGATGATGGTATATTTGCACCAGGCATACGCTCTCTTTATGAGGGGTTAAGAGGTATTGCGGAAGTGGTTATTGTAGCACCAGCAATTGAGCAATCTGGAATGGGATTAGCTATTTCAGTACGTAGCCCTCTTATCGTCGAAAAGGTTTATTGGGAAGAGGGTGTTAGCGCTTACTCAGTCACAGGAACTCCAGCAGATTGCATTAAGATGGCCTTACATACTGTATTAACCGAAGCACCCGACTTCGTTATTTCAGGTATCAACAGGGGCTCTAATGCAGGCCGTAACGTCCTTTATAGTGGAACAGTTGGAGGCGCTATCGAAGCTGCTTTACGTAAGATCCCTTCTATGGCTCTTTCTTGTGTTAATTATATCCAACCAGATTATGAGGTAGCTAAAAAGTATGTAGGAGCTCTTATGAGATATTTACAAAAGCATCCGCTCCCTCAAGGAACGTTACTTAATGTTAATTTTCCGGCAAATGTAGAGGGTGAGACGAAAGGTCTGCGTTTAGCTAGGCAGGGAAAGGGATATTACAAAGAGAACCCTGATAAACGTCTTCATCCAGATGGCAAGGACTATTATTGGTTAGGGGGCATCCAAGCAGAGTTTCATGATGAGCCTGCAGATAGCGATATTTCCTTCTTGAGCCAAGGCTACATAGCAGCTGTTCCTATTTATATTGATGAACTAACACATCATAAAGAGCTAGAAGGGCGCCGTGAGCATTTTTCTACATTTTTCGACTAATTTTAATGGAAAAATTCCCCGAGACGTTCAATAGCCTCTCTTTGGAATTCTTCCATAAGTTCCTGAGCTCCTTCTATTTTATAGATGCGTTCAAGTTCTTTTTTCAGTAGTTCATTGAGGCTTTCATCATAGAAATGATCATCACATACAGAGATTCGTGTCTCTTTATCGGCCCATTTTTTTGCATTAATAGCAATATCGCTGAGATCGATATAGAGTTTGCGGATTTTCTTTTGCCTTTTTTTTAAATCAGCAGATGTTTTCACAGGAATAAGTTCTTCGATAAATGAGCGCATAATTAAAGAGGCATCCTCCTTAAAAGAGCTTTCACATTCATGAGAGCAACCCATAAGTAATAGAAGAGAAAGTATCCAGGGGATTATTTTAGGGCTCCAGTGCTTTACGCGAACCATATGTAAGGCCGGCTTTTGCAAGGTTTGTCTTAGCATTAGGATAGAGCACTTCTATATCTTCTAAAAGATCTTTTACTTGGCGGCGTAGCGAATTTTGCCCAATAGGACATTGGCAGGCAAGGCGTAGATAGCCTTTTTCTTTAGAAAATGTGATAATTTCATCTTCGGAAGCTAAAATAAGAGGCCTAATGATAATTACTCCGTAATGAACCATAGGCACACGTGGGAGGTTGGCTGCAAATTCGCCTTTATGTAGTAAATTCATAAGGAGTGTTTGGATGCTATCATCACGGTGGTGGCCAAAAGCAATAGTTTTAGCTCCTAGTTCTTTGGCTTTCTTAAAGAGATGAGCGCGCCTATCTCTTGAGCAGCTATAGCACTCTTTGGATTCATGACTTGTAGTAATAATATGAAGAGGGACTTCCAAACTTTGGCAAACTTGATTAAGGAACTGGGATGAGATACCGGCGCCACAACTAAATTCCCCTGCGACATGAATAGCTTCTAAGGAAAAGTCTGGGAAACCGCGTCCTTTAATTTTTTTAAGCATATAAAGAAGGGTTAGACTATCCTTGCCACCACTTAGGGCAATAGCTATTTTAAGTGGGCCTTCGATCATCTCATAATCGTAAAGCGCTTTCCGCGTAAGACTCTCGAGTCTTTTCTCTATTCCTGAAGCCATAAAATAATGGATTATATACTCTAACAATTTTATTATCTATTAGATAACGGAGGTTTTATGACTATCGGAAGAAATGATCCATGCCCATGTGGGTCAGGTAAGAAGTATAAAATATGCTGCTTAGGAAAAAAGCGCAAAATTAATGCAAAGGTTATTCAAGATCCCTCTAAAATAACTTCTTTAATGGGAAGGGTAAGAGTTGCAGAGACTCCTAAAAAAGAAGCATTTCAAATGACTGAAAAGGACTATAAAATTAAATAATTTTATTTTCATCTGGTGAGGAAGTTCCGTCCCAAGTAGATGGAGGAGCGTGCAGCACATAATTCCTACATCTTTGGGCCATCAAGACAGAAGGCAGATCATGACCTTTAAAGGCCTCAAGGGCTTCTTCAAACTTTTGGATTGCATACATAAATTTATGAGCGCGGTAGAGTTGTAGCCCCTCTTTGTAGGTCTCTACAGCATGACGTATTTCAGGGGAGACCTTTTCTATTTCCCCTATCAGTTCGTAAATTAAGAGGACTTCGCTTTGATCATTAATGGATATAAAATCAAGGGGTCTAAAAAGAAATTCGGGACCGGCCTCGATTACAGTATTTTCGCTTACTAAAATATCTGTTCCATAGAATTTGTTAAGGGCTTCTAAGAAACTACCTAAATTGACAGAATCTCCAATAATAGTATATTGCATATGTTCAGGTGATCCAATATTACCTACCATCAGGGAGCCTGTATGAATACCAATTCTTTGTGAAAGAAAGGGCATATTATTGATATGCCATTCTCTTGATAGCGCCTCAAGCCGTATTTTCATAATGAGTGCGGTATGGCAGGCGGATTTGGCATGGCCTGTTACAAGATCTGAAGAATTCCAGAAAGCCATAATAGAATCACCAATAAATTTATCAATTTGTCCATGGCTCTCTTGAATAGTCAAACCCATTGCAGTGAAATAGTCGCTTAGTATTTCCAAAAGACGGACAGGAGGAAGTTGTTCTGCTAGTTCGGTAAAATTTGTAAGATCAGAGAACATCACAGTCATTATATCTTTGCGGGAGCCAAGAATCGCTTGCCTCCCTGATCGTATAACGTTATTGATAATATCTAAGGGCACGTATTTTATAAAAGAGTTTAGACCTATTTTTAAACGGGCTGTTGCAGCAAGCATTATAGATACCTCTTTAATAAAAGAGGATTTACGACCAAA
Source organism: Parachlamydiales bacterium (assembly GCA_009885615.1). Taxonomy (GTDB): domain Bacteria; phylum Chlamydiota; class Chlamydiia; order Chlamydiales; family VFKH01; genus VFKH01. Next base: position 23,783 of record VFKH01000025.1, on the reverse strand, counting down.
GTTTTTTGAAGAAATATTTAGACGTCCTAGTTCATTAATTTCACAAGCAACAGCTCTAAGCTGCTCAGAAATATGCGCGAAAAAGAAGTTCCCTAGCAAAGAAAAGAGTATACAAAGAGCTATTCCCCCTATGATAAGAATCCGAGATAGGTGTTCAATAGGGCCTAGAAAGTCTGATTTAGGAATAATTGTGAGAATTTTCCAATTAAGATTTCCAAGATTAGGGATGTCTTTGATATAGGCTAGATAGTCTCCAAAAGAAAAAGAGGTTTGTCTTTCACCTTGGAGCGCTAATGCTTGCCAAGCATTAAAAAGAAGAGGGTTTTGTTCCCTAGTAGTGTTAACAGACTGAAGGGTAAAATGAGCACCTTTTGAGCTTGCGAAGATAGTGCCATTCTGGGAGATAATCCAGAGCTCTCCTGATTTACCGATCTTCAGACTAGACAAAAAGGAGGAGAGATAGTCAGTACGAAACTGAATCTCCCACAAACCCTGAAGAGCGCCTTTTGCATCATTTTGAATTAATGTATAGGAAAAAGCAGATAGACCTGAATCCCATTCTTTAAAAGGTGATGACCACGAACCTCCTATTTTAAATATACCCTCCTTCCAAAAAGGTCTTGTGCGCGGATCGTAATTGTCGATAAAGGTGAGGGGATCTTTCCATAGGTGATTATCCCAGACCCATTGTTCATTAAGGGTTTTGGGGGTTCCTATGCTATTATATTCTTCTATAGTAGTCATTCTTCCATATATAAAGGGGGAGCCTGAAGGACGACGAGCAGCAGTATATTCGCCTGTAATGGAAGCGAAGGCAACCCATGTAAAGTTATCATAAGAATGTAGGATGTCTGCTGTAAAATTACGTATTTGATCCCTGTTCTTAAGATCTAGAGCGCCTTGTAAAACAGCTTCATGTAAAAACCTAGTCACAGGTTTAGCTGTGTCTAAATAATTCAAGGTTATTCTTGATGTAGAAGAAGCTATTTGGGCTGCTAAGTTTTCCCAAAGCTTTTCGCTCATATTTTTGCCAATAAAATAGGAGGGTATTCCGAGGGAAAGCATTATAAAAACAATGATTAGCATCATAGAAGTAATAAGAGTTGGGCCCAGGGGCCAGAGCTGTTTACTTAGTTTTTTTAATAGGACGTTAAGTAAATTCATATTTTATTTTTGCTCCATAAGGAGGGCTCCAGCCCAATCATCAGGAGGGGGATGTAAGAGGTAGCTTCTAGATCGCTTTGACATAAGAATAGAAGGGCTATCAGTCCCTTTAAAGTGCTCTAGAGCTTCTTCAAATTTCTGTGCAGCTTTTATAAACTCACGGTTACTATAAAGGTAGAGCGCTTGTTCATAAGTACTAATAGCCTGCTGAAGTTCTGGGCTATTTATTTCAGCGCTACCTAGGAGCTCATAGACTAGCGATATTTGACTGCGTCCTTTAACGTATACAAAATCAAGAGGTCTGAAAACAAACTCGGAGCCTGCTTGGTTCATCGTAGCTTCACTTGCTAAAATCTGCGTGTTATAAAACTTATTCAGCCCTGCTAAACGGCTGCCTAAGTTAACGGCATCTCCAATAACTGTATATTGCATACGTGTAGGTGATCCAATATTACCTACGATCATAGTGCCCGTATTAATACCGATATGCTGAAAAACAGATGGAATATGACTAACTTTCCATCGAGCAGACAGTTCTTCAAGGCCTGAGCGCATTAAAAGAGCAGTACTACAAGCGGCTCTTGCATGTTCTTTATATTCTTTGGGAGCATTCCAGAAAGCCATCATGGAATACCCCATAAATTTATCTACTTGGCCATGATTTTTTTGAATAATAAGACTCATAGCAGTAAAGTAATCGCTCAATATTTCCAGAAAACGTATCTGAGGCAATTGCTTTGCTAATTCATTAAAGTTAATAAGATTAGAAAAAAGGACACTCATTTCATTTTTACGCCCACCAAGTTCTGCTGCTTTACCTGATTGCATAAGACTATGAATAATGTCTAAAGGAACATATTTTGCAAAAGAGCCCAAACTAGTTTTAAGGAGATCTGTTGAAGTGTTCATCATTTTGATCTCTTGAATCGAGCTTATTTTATTACTAAAGACCTCATTTGAAAAAGTTAACTGACCAATTTTTTCTATCTCATAAGCTATTTCTATGAGGTTAGTAGAAATTCTACCAAAGAAAAGAGAGCCTAGATAAGAAAAGAGTGAACACAGGAGGAGACAACTAATAGTTAGAGCCCAAGAGAGGTGTTTAATGGGGCCTAGAAATTCTGATTTAGGAAGTATAATGAGAATCTTCCAGGAGAGATTTGAACTAGTTGTTAATTCTTCAATATATCCCAAATAGTCTCCAAAGGAGAATGATTTCTTACGCTCTCCTTGAATTTGTAAATGTTCCCATGCTGTAAAAAGAAGGGGATCCGCCTTTTGAGGATCACTAGCGGAAATAATATTCGAAGAAGAGCTTTTAGAGCTGGCTATAACCGTGCCTTTATCAGATAAAATCCAAATGGATCCAGCTTTTCCTATTTCGATAGAGGATAAAAATTCAGATAGATAATCCGAGCGAAATTCGATCTCCCATAGACCTTCTAAGAGACCTATAATATTTCGTTGGATTAGTGTATAAGAAAAGGAGGGAAGCTTTGTTTCCCATTCTATAAAAGGTTCGGACCAGGTTCCATTTTCTATGCCAATACCGGTTTTCCAAAAAGGCCTTTTTCTTGGGTCATAGTCATCTATAATATCATTTTTAAGTGACCAGGACGTTCCGTTCCAAAGATATTCTCCATCTTTTGTCAGAGGAGCCTTTAAACTTTCTTGTTTTTCTATTGTACTATTTGTACCGTGAATGAAAGGATCGTTTGGAAGGGTATATGCAGCTGTATAGTCGCCATATATAGAGGCAAAGGCAACCCAAGTAAAGTCTTGGTATGATTCCATGATAGCTCGTGTGAATCCGAGTAGTTGTTTTTTATTCTTAAGATCTAAAGTACCTTGTAAGGAAAGATCCCTTAAGATAGCTGCGGCGGGCTTGGCCGTACTTAAGTACCTCGAACTCACTTCTTTGGTTGAGGCAGCTATTTGCTCGGCTGTATTTTCCCAGAGGGCGTCTACGGCTGTACGAATGCTAAAATAAGAGGGCAAACCAATGGCCAGTATGGTAAAAAAAATAATAGCAACAACAGATGTGACAAGTGTTGGGCGTAGAGGCCATAGTAGATTTTTAATTTGGTGTAACAAGAGAAGTACTAGGTGCATGCCCTTCCTTATAAACAACCTTTTAATTTTCTGTTGTGTTTTTTTCATGGGGTGCAATCAATCTCCTGAAATAGAAGGGGATTTACAAACGGAAACACTTTGGGTAGAGGTTCGATATTTTCAAGAAAGGGGTGAAGAGATTATAGCACATAAAAAAGCATCCCTAGCGTTAGCTCATGCAAAGAGCCCCCTTATGAAGGCCAAGATAGAGATTTTTTTAAATGGGGATTCAGCGCTTATTGATAATTTAGAGGAGGGTTCTGAAAAGGATAGGCTTTTAGCTGATAGGTTTCATACAAAAAAAAAATATGGCTTAGCACTTATTGCTTATGAAAAAGGATTAACATCGATGGAAATGGAAATTTCCGAGTTATATCAGAGAAGAAATGTTATTGTTACAGAAGCTTTAGCTGTCTATCAACAGCGCCTCGCTATTCGATCGGTACAACTAAAGATAGGCGAAGTTTATTTATTGCTAGGTGAGAAGGAAAAGGCCCTAAAGTTTATAAAAAAAGTTGTTCTGAATAAGTCATGGCAAGATATTGATAAAGAAATCCATTCTTATAAAAAAGGGGATGATTCTTCACTTTTTTCGGATAACAATAGAGGGCATACAGTGGCGGAATTTTCTCAAATAACTAGAGCTAAGGAGCATTATTTATTAAAAAGGAGCTGGGAATTAGCCTCTAGAAATAATTGCTTCCAATAGTAATTATCCAAGATTCCTGTGGTATCGAAGCCTAAAATATGATAAGCCACGTAAAGTGCTTCGACAGAAGCAAGCCCAGCTAAGGGGTCAAAGCAGCCTGTTTGTTTACGAGGGTAGGCCGTTACAAATCCAGGAGGCAAGCTACGACGTCGAGCATAAGGATCAAGGCTTTTGTCTATAATATCTGCCAGTATCCAAGTAGCATCAATTAAGCAAAGAGCCTCAGCACTTTCGAGCACGGGAGCACCCCCTGTTAAAATCGTGTAACCAGCTAAAGAGGGGGGCTTATTAAAGGGGTACCTAATAAAAGTTAGATTTTTTCTATCCTGTAGAGGTGTAAGCGAACACTTTTTTAAGTTCTCGCGTTTATGTCTAATGATCAAGTGCATGGAATTTTATTTACAAGCAATCGGAGAGCCTCTTGTTTTTCTTGAGGAGCGTCCTTGATGGCTTCTAGAAGGTATTCACGTGCTCTGGAAAAATCTTTAGCCGCTAAAAAATAGCTACCCAGCATAGCTTTAACCCTCCAAGAGCCCTCTGGTTTACGAAATCGATGAAGGAAATCGACAAGAGGGGCGGCCGCATTTTTTTGTTTAGTATCAATATTGGATTCAAAATCTGAAACAGCCATATAAAGTTGATGCCCAAGTTCATTATCGGGATCACTTTCTAAGAGGGCAAGGCGTATTTTTTGAGCTTCCATATTATTTTTTTCTCCTTTTTGGAGAAGAAGGCGATATTTTTCCCGGAGAAAGAAGCTGGAGATGCTTGTTTTTTTGAGGCCCGCATCTAATAGTTGTTCCCGCCAATTGTGATGAGAAATAAGGCGGGCTGCCTGATAGAGAGATATAAGCTGCTCATTGCTAAGGTCTTGGGGTTTAAATGAGTTCATGGTATATTCAAGAGCAAGAGTAGCGTCTGTTTCGGCAATAAGTGCTTTTGCAAGCTTCTTAGGTGAGATAGAGCTTGGGGCAGCCATTAAAATAGCATTATCGGATGGTAAAATAATAGCAATCGTAGGCAGTCCAACGATATTAAAGCGCTCCTTAAGCTTTTTATTAATGAGGGATTGCTTGGCATTTAAGGGACGGTTAAGAGGGAAGTCAATATAAACAAAGAGGAAAAGATCCTTAAGCTCATCTATAAAGTCGTTATTTTTTAAGATATTATTTTCAAAATAAAGGCATTCGGAACACCAATCAGAACCTGTAAAAAAAACAAAGAGGGGTTTATTCTGGCGAATAGATTCTTTTTGAGCCTTTTGAAAGTTACTTGTCCAAAGAAGAGAAGAAGCTGCAGATTGGAGAAAACCACACGCCAAAAGAAAGATAAGGAAAAAGATTTTTCTCATTTAAATTAGGGTTTTTTTGCCGAGAGATTAAGTAAAGTTTCTGCAAATTTGGTACCACCACCCTCTTTATAACCCAAATTACCAAGAAGTTCCCCAGAAGGGCTGATAACAACGATTGCAGGAAACCCTTTTACACCATATTGATTTTTCAATTTTTCATTTTGGAGGATTAGATCAATAGGAAGATCGGTATTAAGAGGGAAGTCTGCTTTTACAAAGATGAATTTATTCATAGTAGCTGCTTGAAAATCGGGGGTATTAAAAATTTCCTTTTCCACTTTAGTACACCAAATACACCAGTCTGAGCCTGTAAAGAGGATAACAATAGGTTTATTAGTTTCTTTGGAAAGAGTAGTAGCTTTCTGAAAATCAGTCATCCATTTGAGATCTGCAGCTGCTAAAAAACTGCAGCAAAAAAGCATTAAGAAAAGAATACGGCGCATAAACAAATACTCCCCAGGTTTTTAACAAAAAAGTAAGTTACTCTTTCTCTTTTTTTCGTGCAAGGAGAGATGATAGATCCTGTTGAATCAGAGTGCTAGAGGCTTTCTTAGCAGATTTAAGAGGTTTGATAAGGTAGCTCAAAAAAGGCAACTCCTGTTGGAGTAGTCGGAATGCCTCTCGTGTAATACGTTTGAAACGGTTGCGTTCATGTGCTTTGCCGAATTTTTTTGAAACAGCAAGGCCTAGTTTTGGCTTATTTGAAAATACAGATGAACAAGTTAGGATTATATATAAGCCTGCAAAAGACTTTCTATGAGAGAATATTTCGAATTCTTTAGCTTTAAGCAGGCGGGAATTTTTAGGAAATGTTAAGCGCGGGTGAGTTGGAATCGGCCTATCCTGCGACGGCGGTTCAGAATTTTTCGGCCGTGACGTGTGCTCATTCTTTTCATAAAGCCGTGTTCGTTTTTTCTGCGGCGTTTGCTGGGCTGATATGTGCGTTTCATGATAAGAATTCCTCATAAACTTTAATGGCAAGATAACATAGCAGAAGTGTTTGGTAAAAGCAAGTATCTAATTTCATCGCCTTTAATATAAATAGTATCTTTTTTTTTAAAAAAGGAATATCCGAATTGGCATTGAAAAAAAAGAAGTCCATGTCCTAGAATTGATTTCAGTTTTTTAAGTAAGGAAAGATTCATGAAAGTGCGCGCTTCGATCAAAGCCGACCCCTCAAAAGGCGATATTATTGTTCGTCGTCAGGGACGTATTTATGTGATCAATAAGAAAGATCCCAACCGCAAGCAGCGTCAAAAAGGCCCTGCCCGTAAGAAGTAAGGAAGTCCATGGCTAAAACGTCATCTATTGTTAAGCAGAAAAGACGCGAACGTCTTGTAAAAAATACTTGGGAAAAGCGTGATGCGCTCAAGAAGATTGCAAGCAATGTCAAAAAAACCGAAGAAGAGAGAGCCAATGCACGTACGGCTCTTGATAAGATGCCCAAAAATACAAGCCCTCAACGTTTAAGAAATCGTTGTCAGCTTACAGGGCGTAGCCGCGGGTATCTTCGTAAATTTAAACTATCACGCCTTTCTTTCCGTGAACTCGCTAATGCGGGTATGATTCCTGGGATTGTCAAAGCTAGTTGGTAAAGTATTCTAAGGTGCTGTTTTAAAAGTAGCACCTATTTTTATTAATCTTATTTTATATTTACCCAATTAAAAGTTTAATAATTATAATTATGACTAATTATCCTTTTTATTAAATTTATTTATTCCTGTTGATGTCAAAACTATTTTTTTCGTCGCTCTCTATGACATTGCTCCATACGCGCATTATCTAATATTCATTTCGAGGAAATTTTTTTTTAGAAAAGTCCTTCTATCGTCTCTATTTTTTTCCAATTATCTAAACCCTCATACCAGACAAGAGTTTCTTTCGAGATAGAATCATCTTCAAAGAGCTCTTGAAGCTTTGAAATACTTATAGGACCAAGGGCTCTGCGTTTATCATCGACATAATACCATTCTCTAGAACTCCATTCTTTAACTAACTCATTACTTGGTGAAGGGTTAACTATTTTCCCTCCTTTTTTATTAATCCAGTTAGAGAGGGGATCATCCAACAATGATTCTTTGGGTGTTGGCAACAAAAGAACTACTAGAAGAGTAAAAACACCTCCTAAAAACCCTAAAAAAAGCCAGAGTAAGGCCCTTCTTTGACGTTTTGCCGCGATATAGGCACAGAGGCCTCCAAATAGTAAGCTAAAAAACAAGCTGAGAATAATATGCATGAACAGTATGATGACAAAAAACTTTGACTTTGGCAACCTTTATGCATATAGATACAAAAGAATTCGAATTACCAGAGACCCTTTATATTCGCGATATTGATTCAGGGGTTTTTCAAACCCTTGTTTTACAATGTCTTTCCGGTATTAAAGGTATTAGCCTGCTGGATGGGACTCTATTAGAGAATCTCTTAGGGCGGAGTTCAGAGGGGGGGGGGCGGGGGATTTGTGTTGAACAAGATCCTGAGCGTCATGCAGTAAGTGTGAAGGTAGAGGTTAATGTTTTTTATGGCATCCTGATACCGCAAAAAGCGGAGGAAATTCAGACGCTTCTAACTCATGAAATTACGAGATTAACTGGATTGCATGTAGCAGCAGTTCATATTGTGTTTAAAAATATGCTGTTGCCGGAAAATATTCCGACAGTCGCACCTAAATAAATGTGCTCATAAGAGCATTAATCGGGATCATATTTATGAAAAAAAGTGCTCTTTATTTACAGACACCACTGATTCTTTTAATCACAGGTCTTATCTTCTTGAGTGTTTTATTTATTTCCATACCCTTCTCACCGAGCATTAGAAATCATATAATTACTTTTATAGAAAAAAATCATTCTTTTTTTACGACCTGTGGATTTTTACTCTTTATAATTGCCATTTTATTGCTCATAGCTTCTTACCTTTCTAATAAAGGAGTTTCTTTTACAGTAGATATGGGGAAAAAAGGCTCTTATACAGTAGATAGGGCTTTTTTAAATAATCTTCTAAATGCATATTTTAAGACTATTTTTACCACCTATGAAGTAAGTGGTCAATTTTCTCATAATCAAATTAATATTTTTTTATCAATGCCCCCCATGCCATTCATCGAACAAAAGCCTCTTCTAACAAGAATAGAAAGAGAGCTTGCGGATATTTTTGAAGAACAGTTTGATTATTCGGCACCTTTTTTTCTTTCAACTACCATAAAATGAGCAAAGTAGTTCTTAATTACTTGAGCATCAGCTTTAGAAAGGACTTTTTCTAGTTCGCAAAGTTCAGCCTCTTTAAGCACACGGACACTGCCAAAGGCCTTTAGCAGTTTTGTGCGTTTGGCTGGACCAATCCCTGGGATATCCTCTAGTTCGGAAACGGCTATAGGGCGTCTTTTTTTTTGAAAGCTTAGGGTATAGCGATGGGCCTCATCACGAATTTGCTGTAATAAAAATAGTGTACTAGAGCGTATAGGTAATGAGTAGGTACCTGTTAATGAAAAGATCTGTTCAGCTGAAAGACCTTTATCATGGCGCCCCTCTTCCTTAGCAAGAGCTATAAGATCTACAGTTACGATGCTTAGTTTCTCAAATACTTTTTTTGCAGTAGAGAGTTGGCCTTTACCCCCGTCTATTAAAAGCATATCCGGTAGATCGCCTTTACTATAGCGCCTAGTAAGCGCCTCTTCGAAGGCACCATAATCGTCGGAGGCTTTGGCCTCTCGAATAATAAATCTACGGTAGCCTTTGGGCTCTTTTTTACCATCTATATACTGGACCATTGCTGAAACAGTTCCGCTTCCATTTAGATGAGAATTATCAAAGCATTCAATCCGGTAGGGAAAATTTTGCAAACCGAGCTTTTCTTTAAGATCAAAGAGAGCACTTTCTTTTGCTAAAAGCTCTTGGGACTCTATTTCAAAAGCGGAAAGGGCATTTTTAGCAGCCATATCAATGAGGGTTTTTTTAGCACCTAGCTGAGGCTTTACCAGTTTCATATTATCAAAGAGTTCATGAACACTTTTTGGCAATGTAAAGGGTAGTAAAAGCAGAGGAGGGCAGTTGTGGCCAAGATATTCTTGTATGATAAAAGAGGAAAGAAGGTCTTTGTCCTCTTCGAGGCTCTCTTTAAAGTGACGAATATCCATGCCCATGAGTCTTCCCGAACGGAAAACAGCACGTGCAAGTGTTGTCAAGGATCCTCCCCTATGAATAGCTAAAGCATCACAATCTTTTAGGGAAAAAGAGCTTACAAACTGCTTTTCAAGACCTTTTTCAATCTGCTTGATACGTTCAAGTATAAGAGCTGCTTCTTCAAACTCTAGTTTTTTTGATCTTTCTTCTATTTCCTTATAAAGACTTTTAAGGATAGCCTTGTCACCCCCCCTTAAAAATTGTAGTGCATGTTTTGTGTGTTGATCATATTCATTTTTTGTACATAAATTAACACAGGGAGCTATGCAACGTTTTATTTGATATAAGAGGCATGGGCGCTTTCTCCTTGCAAACTCTTCATTACTACATTGCCTTAGAGGGAAAGTTTTCTGGAGCATTTGAAGAAGCTCTTTAGCAATAGGCATGCCTCTATAAGGCCCAAAACTATTGCTATCATGTGGTGGGGCCTCTTTTGAGCGTAGTAACAAGAGACGCGGCCATTCTTCTCGGGTCATTTTTAAAACTACATAGCTCTTATCATCTTTCAATAAGATATTATAATGGGGTTTGTGCTTTTTGATAAGGGTGTTCTCTAAGAGCAGAGCCTCTTTCTCCGAAAAAACTTGTATAGTTTCAATTATCCTCACTTTTGCAAGGAGTAAGGGGATTTGAGGTCTTGTCTCCCGTCCAGAAAAGTATTGTTGAACCCTCTTTTTTAGATTATTAGCTTTGCCAATATAAAGTACCCTGCCCCCCTTATCTTTCATAATATAGACCCCCGGTTCAGTCGGAAAGGTTAGGATTTTATCGGTATCAAATGGCATACAAGGAGCTCCAAATTAGGATTTTAGTGTTAATTATATTAACCGGAAGCTTGGATTTCTCTCCCTAGAGAAGGCAATAGCATAAGGCTCTTTTTCGAAAGGTTCCCTAAAGATCCTACCCTGTTGATCTAGTTAAGGGAAATTTTTAAAAAAGGCCGGTATTTATATTAACCTGAATTTTGGGTTTAACTCCTTAATAGGCAATCAAATTACGAGAGTGCTTTTAAAGAATTTCCTAAAAGGCATAGTCTAGCACTAGGACCAAGGGGAATTCTCTGAAAAGAGCCTCGTAAGATAAAGGCGAATCCAAGGAGATAAACCCAAAACCTAGATTAATATCATGAATTCCTTTGCCTTTTCAACTTAGAAGTGAAAAAGCAACTCTTCTCTAATTAAGAGACCACCAATGGTAGAAGAGAAGAAAACAGGAAAAGGTCTTTGGAAAGAGTCATTGAACTTGGGCTGGGTATCAAAATATCGTACAGTAGCTGGGTACTCTAAAAGATTAAAATAACCCTCTCAGCTTGGGTGAAGTAAGGGTCCAAAGGCAATCAGCATACACCAGCCCCAATACCCTTTTTTTTAGCAAAGACCCTGAAGTTCACTATGTTAGATTTAAAGTCGAATGGACGTTAATCTTAAAATAAGCTAGTAACGCTCAAGTGGATGGTGCCTAAATTCTATCGAATAAATAAAGTTCATTTTGATAAAGCTGGGGCTTTGATTTTTTAATAGGAAGCTTTAGAGAGCTCTTTTCAAGGTCTTCTTGGATCTCTTTGGCTCTTTTAATAACAAAGGCTGGTAATCCAGCAAGTTCTGCTACTTGGATACCAAAACTACGGTTAGCAGGACCTTTTAAGATGCGATGGAGGAAAATAAGCGAGCCTTGACTTTCTTGAACAGCTACATGAGCGTTAAAAGCTTCAGGTTTTTTTTTATGGAGGTCGGTCAGTTCAAAATAATGGGTGGCAAAAAGAGTTTTAACGCTTTTTTCTTGGAGAAGGTATTCAGCAACGGACCAGGCAATGGAGATACCATCAAAGGTGCTTGTGCCTCTGCCAATTTCATCCAGGATAACAAGGGAATTGGGTGTAGCCATATTAAGGATATGCGCAGTTTCTGTCATTTCGACCATGAAAGTAGACTGGCCTCTTGAGAGATCATCATTTGCACCAATGCGTGTAAAGATCTTATCAATTAAAGGAATGAGGGCTTTTTTAGCAGGTACAAAACTCCCTAAATGAGCCATTAGAGTGATAAGGGCTACTTGACGAATATAAGTGGACTTACCTCCCATATTGGGGCCTGTAAGGACCATAAGTTTTTGATTTTCATTTAGCTTTGTGCTATTAGGTGTAAAGCCTGTTAGTATTTTTTCAATAACCGGATGACGCCCATCCTCAATATCTAATGCATAACCAATAGATATTTCTGGCTTAACGTAGCCATAACTATTTGCAACAAAGGCCAGGCTTTGTAAGCAGTCAATAATAGCAATAGCGCGAGCAGCTTTAAAAAGCTCTTCTGCATAGGAGGAAGTACGAGAGCGCAGTTCTTCTAAGAGCTTGGTTTCAAGTCGTATAATCTGATCTTCTGAAGAGAGAGCTCTCTGTTCAAAGTTTTTGAGTTCTTCGGTAATAAAACGCTCACTACTAATAAGGGTCTGTCTTTTTTGAAAAAAGGCCGGCATACGGTTACTTTGGCTGCGGCTGACTTCAATAAAATAACCAAAAGCATTTGTGTAAGCGACTTTAAGGGATTTGATACCTGTTTCAAGGCGCAGAGTATTTTGGTAAGTTAAAAGCCAATCTTTGCAGCCAAGACTTAAAGTATAAAGGGCGGATAATTCAGGAGAATAGCTACTCTTAAAAAGAGCTCCCTCACCAATTTTATTTGGGACCTCATCTAAAAGGGAATCAACAAGGAGCTTTGTAAGATCGGAGAAATCACCGATAGCATTATTATTTTCTTGTAAGAGCTTTTCTCTCATGTTTTGTAAGGAATTTTTTAAGGCAGGTAGGGACTTCAGGGTGTTTTTGAGAGCAGTAAGATCACGTGGAGAGGCAAAGGCCGATGTGATGCGCATGGTTAGTCGCTCAAGATCACGAATGCCTTCTAAAGGAAGAGCGGTCTTTAAAAGATTTTCGACACTTAATTGACGTTCAATGATTGGCTCATAGCGAGCTAGGGGTTGCACAAGCCATTGTTTGAGTAGGCGGGAGCCCATAGGAGTCGTTGTTTTATCCAGTATCTGAAAAAGTGTGGGGGAGGTACTTTCTTTGTTGATAGATTCTATAAGCTCGAGATTTTTCTGAGTGGTTCGATCAAGAAAAAGAAATTCTTTAGAGGTGTAGTGATTAATTTTATGAATATGTTGAATCTGTAGGTTCAGATAGTCACTTAAATAGTTTAAAAGGCTGCCTGCGGCTTTAAGGCTAGAAGGTTTATTTTTAAAACCAAGGCCATCAAGGCTTAGGACTTTAAAATGCGTCTTCAAGCGATGTTCTGCAGATTGATAATCAAAAAAGCCATCTTGTTGAGGAGAGAGTACATTCTTAAAATTCTGTTTACAGGCATACAGGAGAGGATGCTCTTGAAGTTTAGCGGGAAAAAGAATTTCTACCGGTTGGTACTGGCAGAAAAGGGCCTCTAGTTCTTCCATAACAGTACTCTCGACGGCCATAAATTGCCCTGTTGTAAGATCTAAAAAAGCAGCGCCGCCTAGAACTAGACATGCAATAAAATTATTTTTAGAATCTTCAAGAAGGCTCGACTGTATCTGAGTGCCTGGTGTAATTATTCGTACTATTTCACGCTTAACAAGGCCCTTACCAGTTAATTCCATTTGCTCAGCTATAGCAATTTTATGGCCCTTGGCAATAAGGCGGTCAATATAAGTCGGGGCTGTGTGATAAGGAATCCCTGCCATTGGGATGTTTTGTCTATGGGTAAGTGTTAAGCCAGCATCTTTTGAAATAAGGGCAGCATCTTCGTAGAAAGCTTCATAAAAATCTCCTAGACGAAAAAAGAGAATGGCATCCCCGGCTTTTATTTTACAGGTATGCCATTGCTGCATCATGGGTGTAGTCATTTTTTAGAGATAACCACGAAAGAATCAAAAAAATCATTTACTTCTGGAGCAGATAAAGTGGAGGGTTCTGAAGTTATAAAAATTACGCTATAAAGTCTTTTACCATCAAAAACAAAACGTGCCTTTCCTATAAGTATAAGTTGCTCCATTTGCATTACAAACTCTACTTCAAGAGTCGGAAGCACCTGTTGATCAATCATGAATGTCTTAAGAGGTGTAGCTGAAAGGCTTGCCATAAGACTTTCTTTCGCAAGAGTAAAGAGTTGATCATGTTCACGATCCATACTAATAGCGATATTTTCAGGGTAACAGCCAGCGCCGGCCATTGCTACACTTGTGTCGTTAAACGAAACGTAATTAACTGTTGAAATAACACCTAGTTCTGTTTGTATAGAATCCTCTTCTTTTGCGGCATGGGAAAAGCCTTTAGGAAATGTGATAGAAAATTGTTCCTCTGTGCAGATAACACATAGAGGATCAACCATATTCTCGGAGGCTGTTAAAGAGCCGGTGAGAAAAAATGCCATAATTAGAAGAGAAAAGAATTTGACCATAAGGAAACCTCAACGCACAATAAGATGATAAAACATAACTTCGTATAATAGCGAATCCGGTAGATTTAATGGCAATGTATTCACGAGAGAGCCTTGAAACTTTAAAGACTAAAATTGATTTAGTGGATTTAGTGCAATCCCATGTTGAGCTTAAAAGAAATGGAGCTACCTACAAAGGCCTCTGTCCTTTTCATGATGAAAAAAGCCCCTCTTTTATTATTCAGCGTGGAGATTCACATTATCATTGTTTCGGCTGTCAAGCACATGGTGATGCGATTGCTTTTTTGATGAATCACTTACGTATGAGTTTCTCGGATGCAGTTGTTTATTTAGCCGAGCGCTTTGATGTGCCTCTTATAAAAAATGAGGGTGAAGATAAGTCTTCGGATATCCTACGTAAAGATGCTCGTAAGGCACTTTTAGAAGCTGCTGAGTTCTTTCATTTTTATTTGCTTCACACAGATGTTGGGCATGTGGTTCTAGGGTATCTCTATGAAAGAGGGCTCGATCTAGAGTTTATTAAAAAATTTCAGGTAGGTCTTTCGCCTATAGGATCTCTTTTAACTAAGGTTTTAAAAGAAAAAGGGCATAAAGAAGCTGCTTTAGAAGCGGCAGGACTGTTTAGTAGGGGGCATGATTTCTTTCAAGATCGGATTACATTTCCAATTCTAGACGCTGTAGGGCATGTAATTGGTTTTTCGGCGCGTAAATACAAAGAAGAAACCTTTGGAGGCAAGTATGTGAACTCCTCGGAGACATGCTTATTTAAAAAAAGCCATGTACTTTTTGGGCTCAGTTATAGTCGTGCGCGTATTGCTAAAGAACATAGGGCGCTTATTGTAGAGGGGCAGATAGATGCTTTGCGACTCATTCAAGAGGGCTTTGATTTTACAGTAGCAAGCCAAGGCACAGCGTTTACAGATTATCAAGGGGAGGTGCTGTATAAGCTTGGTATTAAGAAAGTATTGCTGGCCTTTGATAGCGATAAGGCGGGGCAAGAGGCGACTATAAAAGTGGGAGATATGTTCATACGCCTTGGGGTTGAAGTGGTCATTGTCCAGATGCCCAATGAGATGGATCCAGATAGTTTTTTACTTGTACGAGGACCGAAAGCCTTTGGAGAGCTTCTAGTGCAAACAGAGAGTTATATTTCGTTTCTTATTAGGCAGCATCCAACATCTACCGCTGTGGCCAAAGTACAGGCAGCCCATGCTATTAAAGAAAGGATTACTGCTTGGCCCGACCCCTTAATGGTGCATGAATCTCTTAAGGAGCTGGCTATTTTACTCCAGGTTCCAGAAGAGACACTTGGGCTTAAAGCTGGTCAAGTGGCTATGCTTTCTTATCAGAAGAAACTCGCGCTTAAAAGCTCTTTTGTTGATCCGATCAAGGTGCTAGAAACGGATCTTATTAGCTTGATGCTTTTAGGGCTAGAGAACGACATAGTTTTTAGCAACCTTAAAGAAGAGCATTTTTTGAATGAGGCTTGCAAGCGGATATATAAGATTTTTTTAGATTATTATGCTCGGGGTCAAGTAATTGATATTTTGACGGTAGCGACAAGCCTCAATAGTGAGGAGGATTTAGCCCTTTTAAATGAGATTTTGCAAAAAAAAGTTAATACCCAGCGTTTAAAGGGACTTTTAAGAGAGGTTATTCAAAAAATTCTTGAGCGTCAGTGGATGTGGGAAGCAGAGCTTTTAAGGGTTAAGATTCAGAGCCTTAATCATTCAGAGTCCGAGGCATTACTCCTTGCCAAGGAGCTCGCCGAGCTTCGCAAAAATCCGCCTAAAGTGCTATAATGCATGTCTTATGCAAAGCCTCACGCAATCACTTCTCTCTTTTGATGAGCAGAAACTCAAAGAAGAATTTAAGCTACAAGGGTTTAAACCATTTTATGCGCGCATAGTCCTCTCTTGGATATGGCAGCGTAAAGTAACTGTTTTTGAAAAGATGACAGATCTTTCTAAAGAAATGAGAGAGACTTTAGCCCGAAAATATAAGTTGTCTTCGATTACCTCTGTTAAAGAAGTTCTTTCAGATGATTTGCAAACCACCAAATGGCTTTGGAAATTAGAAGATAATTATCTCGTAGAATCAGTTCTTATAGAGTCATTTGATAGACGTACGGTATGTGTCTCTTGCCAGGTAGGCTGTCCTGCGCGTTGCGCTTTTTGCGCCTCAGGTAAAGAGGGACTTATGAGGCATTTAAGTGTCGCTGAAATTGTAGAGCAGATTTTGTTTATTGAAAGATTTCTAAACAATAGAGGTGAAAAAGTAACACACATCGTCTTTATGGGTATGGGAGAGCCTCTTGATAACTATGATAATATTGTGCAATCCATTCGTCTTCTAACAGATGCAAAGCTCATGGGCCTTTCTAGGCGGCGTATTACGGTTTCAACGGTCGGTGTTGTAGATGGTATCAATCGTTTAGCAGAAGAGGGGCTAGGTGTGAACCTGGTGCTTTCTTTACATGCTCCTAATCAAAAATTACGTCAGAAAATTATTCCCTATGCTAGACGTTACCCTCTTGAAGAGATTATGCAAGCTATGAAAGGCTATAGCACGAAAACAGGTAGAGATGTGACTTTCGAATATATTCTTCTCGACGGCCTGAATGACCAGATAGAGCATGCTCAAGAACTAGCGACTCTTCTAAAAGGCTGGCAATGTAATGTGAATCTTATTCCTTATAATCCAGTGCAAGGGCTGCGTATTAAGAGGCCTAGCGGTAAGCAAATAGACCTCTTCCGGTCTGTTTTGGATGAAAAAGGTATTTTGAACACTTGTCGTTATACGAAGGGTGATGATATTGCCGCTGCCTGTGGCCAGTTGGCCCTACAGAAAGCATCAGAATCAAGCTTGACTTTACTTTAGAAAAAAGCTAACTTGGTGGCCCATGAGCTTGGCAAATTACCTTACATTTTTCCGTCTTTTCATCAGTCCTTGCTTTATGCTTATTTATCTGGAGTATGAATTCTTTGGTATTCCTTTTCGTTTCCTACCCTACATTCTTATTATTTTACTTGCGATCTCGGAGTTGTCTGATACCTTTGATGGGTATGTCGCTAGGCGACTAAATCAGGTTTCGGATCTAGGGAAAATTTTAGACCCTATGGCTGATAGTGTCTCCCGTATTGCAGTTTTCCTTTCTTTTACACAGCCGCCGGTTTCTCTACCTTTGATTATTGTCTTTATTTTCATTTACCGAGATTCTGTCATAAGCACGCTTAGGACTATATGTGCATTAAGGGGATATGCACTTGCAGCACGCCTCAGTGGTAAGATAAAGGCTGTAATTCAAGCAGTTGTCTGTTTCCTTATATTAGGATCTATGGCCTTTTATGCTGAGGGCAAACTTTCTCTTCAGTACTTGCAATCCATCAGCTTCTGGGCCACTTTAATCACGGCAATCTATGCACTGGTTGCGGCTACTGATTACCTTTATTGTAACCGCTCTTTTGTAAGTAAAATTCTTCATAAAAAAGAATCCTAAACTTTATGCCAGAAACTTGTTTTATCCGGAAATTTCTGCTTTTTGGCAGTTTGCGTACTAGATGGTGGAAGGAAGCGCGTAAGTTCGGTGCTCTCTTCTTCTTGAAGAGCTTTAAGAAAGTATTTTTTAAGACCCTCTTCTTGGAGGTAGAAGCGCAGATAGCGCTCTAGAATGGTGGTGCGGATTTTTATATAAGCCTGAGGAGGCGTATTATTTCTGGCCTTATACATCTCTTCAATACAGTAATGAGCTAAAACTTCCCCTCGGATCTGTGTGACAATATGAGGGAGAGCCTGGAGGGTTTCATCTATTAAAAAGACCTCTTCAATGGTAGGTTTATCTTCCCATTTAGCAACCCAGAGAATTACGAGTTCTTTTCTTGTCTCTAAAAGAGTGCTGACAATTTGGAGCTTGGCTAAAAGGGAGGGAGTTTTTAAAAGAGCTTCTTGGATTTGTAGAATTAGATGACTATGGAGAAAAGATTTTAGAGTATCTCTATGCAAATCATCATTTAAGAAAGTTTTTTTATTACATTTTTTTTTAATAGGATGTGTTTCTGTAGATCCTGAAGCGGTTTTTGCTGGTAGAGGGATTAGCGGCGTTATTGATTCAATAACCAGAGATTCCAATTGATCGGAGGAGAAAGCTAGGAGAACTTGTTCAGTAGGGAATAGTTTTTCAAGCCGTTCTAGGACTTTAATAGAAGAATGTAGAATTTGGTAGGCCTTTTGAGGTCTTTCAGGAATAGGTAGATGGCGAAGAGAGCTGACAATAGTTTTTTTTAAATACTGGACATAAGTTTCAGCCTTAACCTCTTGACAGGCGTTATAGATATTTCCTTGCATTAGCTGGAGTACATGTTCTATATCAATATGGGGGTCATTTAATAAATATTTAGGAACCAGTATATTACGAGTAAAAGTTTTTTTCCAAAGGTCCAGAGTAGCTTGGTAATCATTTTCAGGCACTTCGGCGGAGGGGAGGTGAGATATTTCAGCTTCAAAGTCGCGGATGATATTTAAGGCGTTAGAGGGAGAGAAAATCCTTCCAATAAGTTGCGCACACCTTATAGATTTTTGCAAATAGGCATGCACACGAGGTGTGAAAAAAAAAGCAATATCATCTTGAAGAGCTTCATCCGAAATCTCTGCCATGCTTCCTCATAGTTTTAGCCAACATAGCTTTTCTTTCTAAAATAGGCAAGGCTTTTGTCTTAACTAGTTCTTAACGATCCCCATACAATTGCAGATAATGGCTAGCTGGAATATGCCAACTAAGATCGAGAGTGGCCGCTTTTAGCATGAGCTTTCTCCATAGAAGATTTTTATTTATAAAAGTCTTCAGGGCGCGGTCAATACCCCAGTTAACGCCTTCAATAGTTGGGTGGTCAAAGGTGAATCCATTACTCATTTTCTGATCAGGAGCTGTATCTATATCGAATACGGTATCAGCCAGACCTCCAGTTCTTCTAGCAATAGGTAATGTTCCATATTTCAAAGATATTTGCTGAGTTAGGCCACAGGGTTCAAAAAGAGAGGGTATAATAAAAGCATCACATCCGGCAAAAATTTGGTGGGCAAGGGATTCATTGTGCTTCAGCTCGATGTGGACCTGATGGGTGGGAAGCATAGATTCCTGGAGATGCTTGAAGCGTTCTAACGTCCAGGGTGTGTCAGGGCTTGAGCCCATAAGAATAAATTGCCCACCCCTATCGACTGTGCGATGAAGTGCTTGAACGATCAGATCAAGGCCCTTTTGATGCACTAGGCGGCTAACAATCCCGATAAGAGGTTTATTCCCTTCCATTAAATTAAGACGTTTTTTTAAGTGCGCCTTACAAAGGGCTTTATTTTTAAAAAAAAGATCTTTATTTGCAGGTGAATATTGATGAGAGATAAGAGGGTCTATTTCTGGATTCCAATAAGAGTAGTCTATCCCATTTAAGATACCCACCAGCTTATAGCTATAAAAGTTAAGTAAACGGTTAAGCCCACAACCACCTTCTACTGTTTGAATCTCTTCTGCATAGGAGGGCGAGACAGTGGTGCAGTTATCTGCATAGACGATAGCACCCTTCAGGATATTTAAAAGATGAGGAAATGTTTCGTCTTGTAGCCGATCAAAATGCCGCAGGTGGGAGCTGCTTAGTCCAAGGGCATCTATAATCCAACCCTCGGAGAGGCCTTGATGAGAGAGGTTGTGAATAGTAAATATATTCTTTTTAATATTGAGGCCTAGCCCCTTATAAATTTCATGATAGAGAACAGGGATAAGACCTGTACTCCAATCATGGCTGTGTAAAACATCAGGATGTCGATTGCTTTTAAGTAAAAATTCTAAAACAGCTCTGGAGAAGTAAGTAAAACGCTCCATATTATCAGGGCAATCGTAATAACACCCCCTCCCGAAAAAGTGCGTATCGTTGTGAGGCTCTATCATCAAGACACTTAAATCATTTAAAGAACACCTCCAGACGGTATTTCTTATCCAAATACCCTTATAATAAGAGTAGAGATTTGGATAGATGACATGCAAATCAGTAACCGCACTGTAATCTAAGCAATCATACTTTGGAATAATAATTTCTACAGCATGACCTTGGGCAGTAAGCTCTTTGGAAAGTCCAGCCACGACATCGGCTAGCCCTCCTACTTTAGCAATCGGCGCTATTTCGGCCGCTATATGAATAATATACAAATGAGTTCCCGACTGACTAAATCTTAATTTTCGTTCAGAGTTGGGCCATTTTGGCCCTATACTCATTTATATGTTATATAACTTGAGTACTTATATATGTTATATAACTTGAGTACTTAGTCAAGGTTTTATTGAGCTTCTTTAACAGATTTGCTCAGGGATGTATTCTGCATCATAAGTGAAGGAACAAGGCAGGGTGGATTCATAGTATTTATTTTTTTATTCGATAACTTATCAACATTCTTTTTATATTAAAAATAATAACTTGACACCCTTATAGACCTCTGTATAAAGTTCAGATAAAGAAATAAAGAGGTTATTATGGGCAAACCCGTTCTCATTATTACAGGCAGTAGCGGCCGCATTGGACGCGCATTAACTGAGCGCCTTGCGCAGAACTTTCAGCTTGTAGGATTTGATTATATCGCACCTACAGAGCCGCCTTCTTCTTTAGATTATGTAAAGGTCGATCTAGAATCAGATGAAAGCGTTTCCAAAGCCTTTATATATGTAAAAGAAAAGTATGGCAAAGATATAGCCTCTGTTGTGCATTTGGCAGCTTACTACAATTTTACAGGTGAGCCAACTAATAAGTATCAAACGATCACAGTTCAGGGTACTGCACGCATGCTCAAGAATTTACAAGAATTTAACTGCCAGCAATTTATATTTTCATCTACAATGCTCGTACATGGGCCAGCTGAGCCAGGTATTAAAATTACCGAGAACTCGCCTCTTCTGGGTCTGTGGGACTATCCTCGTTCTAAGATCGAAACAGAGCAGGTTATGAAGACTCAAAGGGGTGCTATCCCGATTGTCATTCAACGCATTGCGGGTGTGTACGATGATTATTGTAATTCTATTCCACTCTCGACGCAAATCCAACGTATTTATGAGAAGCAATTTGCAGCCCATGTCTATCCAGGGGATATAAATCATGGCACCTCCTATTTGCATATGGACGATCTTGTTGACTGTATTGATTTAACAGTGCAAAAAAGAGCTCTACTACCTCCTGAACTGACTATTTTGGTTGGAGAGGATCATATCATGACTTACGGTCAGTTACAGGATCTATTTGAGGAAATTATTTTTGGCACCCATTGGAAAATTTGGCCTATCCCTAAACCTATTGCGAAGATAGGAGCTTTCCTTCAAAACATTACAGGTCAGTCGTATATTAAACCATGGATGATAGATCTAGCTGATATTCATTATGATATTGATATCTCATTGGCAAGCGAAAAGCTTGGATGGAGTCCTAAACGCTTTATAAAAGACTCCGCACCTCATATGATTGCAGCTCTTAAAAAAGATCCTATTGTTTGGTATAAACATCACCAATTAACAATGCCCTCATGGATGAAGAGAGCTGTTTAATGAAGAATCACTGGTCTCGTTTAGTGGTAATTCTTTTAGGTTTATGGCTTATATGCGCGCCAGGGACTTTTGGTTATGAAGCGCCTTTTACGCCCTCTTTAACCGGTATCAACCCAAACAATATCCATGCAGCGTATTATTTAGCAATGAGTGATATAATGACCGGTATCGTAGTCATTATATTAGGATTTTTTTCGCTTAAAGGTAGAAACTGGCCTTTATGGATAGTAGCATTACTCGGTGTTTGGTTACAGTTTGCGCCCCTTATATTTTGGTCACCTAAAGCCGTTATTTATTTAAATGATACGATTATAGGTATGTTATTAATTGTTTTTTCTATTTTGGTTACCAAATTACCCGATGAGAGCTGGAGCAGTAATAAGGTTGTTCCCAATGGTTGGAGTTATAACCCCTCTTCAGGAATGCAAAGAATTCCGGTTATTTTCTTTGGGTTTTTGGGGTGGTTTATTTCCCGCTATCTTTCTGCTTATCAACTAGGTTATATACCAACGGTTTGGGATCCTTTTTTTGGAGAAGGGACTCTCCATGTCATTACATCAAATCTTTCGAGATCTTTTCCTGTTTCAGATGCAGGTTTGGGGGCCTTAGCCTATGGTTTAGAAGCGCTTATGGGATGTAAAGGGGGGGCAGGCCGTTGGCGTACGATGCCTTGGATGGTAGTTATTTTTGGACTTCTTGTAGTGCCGCTAGGTCTTGTGAGCATTTTACTTGTGATGAGTCAACCAATTATTGTAGGTGCTTGGTGTGGTCTTTGCCTTATTACAGCTGCAGGGATGCTTATCATGCTGGCGTTAACAGTTGATGAGGTTTTAGCCGTCTGTCAGTTCATGAAGACAACAGAAAAGCCTTTTTGGAAGGCTTTTTTTAAAGGAGATGAACAGATAGGCGCGGTGGAAGACAATCGTCCATTCTCTTTAAAATCAATGTTCTACGGTGTTAATATTCCTTTAAACTTATTTCTAACTGCGTTGATGGGCTTTTGGATTATTGCCTCACCAGCTGTTCTTCATTTGAAGGGTTTTGCTGCTAATAATAATCATATTATGGGAGCATTGATTACTGTTTTCTCTATTATTGCCTGGGCAGAGGTAACAAGGGTTTTGAGATACATAAATATATTAATAGCGATCTGGTTGGTTGTATCCGTTTGGTTATTGCCAGGTTATATGTTATTAGCGCAGGTAAGTAATATCTTAATAGGGCTAGCGCTTCTTTTTTTAAGCGTTCGCAGGGGTGTTATTCGAGAAAGTTATGGATCTTGGCGGATTTATTAAAAATAATAGATAACTATACAGGATCTTCTGGAGATAACAGCCTTATTGTATAAAGCATCCCTCTTCTAACTGATGTAAAATAGTCGTCCCTAAAATCGCTCTAGCTGGAAGTGAGAGATTAATTTTATAGGTTGTTTCAGTTTAGAATTTGCAAAGATGTAAGCCGTCACTTTTTAATTTCTTGTGAAATCATGAAGGAAAGCCCCTTAGGGATTTAGCCGAAGGCATGCCACATATTTTAAATTTTACTTATTTTAATCGTTGTATTTCAGCTTTTAAGGAGTCGACGTGATTCCATATCGCCATTTCTTAAAGCAGCATCCTCAGTTTATAGAGAATAATCCGTTAAAATTGGATGGGGTCTTACTTCTTGATAAGAGGCTCTTGATTTTAGAAAGTGCGACTACCCATTTCGGTTAGAAGTGGGAATAAGGGAAAACTCTGGTTATTAACCCAATACAATTTAACTAAACCCCTGTTTTATTTAAAATAATTTATTTGAAATGTAAAGTTAGATTTAAATTGCCCTCCTTCATAAAGAGGAAGAGATTACAAATAAAAAAAGTCTATTTTAGAGATATTTTTGGCAGTATATTTATTGTAAGTTTACTAAAAATAGCATCTTTTTTAGCAGTTTCTTGCTGGTTACCGTTTTCTTTATAGGGGTAATTTTGCGACTTTATATTCAATCCAAAAAATTAAGAGTTAACAACCTATGTTAAAATCAGTTACTAAATTATAAAAAAATCAAAAAGAGCACTTGCTCAAAAAGAGTAATAAAAGTTATCTTCTTCACATCTTCAGTAAATGGAGCAACAGTGTTCTGAGAAACACTGAGAGTTGTTTTGACAGATTCAAAAAGACAATGTACAAGCACAAAATAGTAGCTTGTGCCGCTTAAAGTGTTAAAGCTTTAAGTGGCCCTTAATAGTAAGAGGTGGCAGCTTAGGCTGACCACCCGAACG